>CAXNJD010000282.1:0-3347 GCA_964202545.1 Cypionkella sp. | reverse complement strand
GGCAGCGGAAGGCTGGCCCAAACGGCGCGGTCGATGTCTGCCGCGCCCGTGTCCAAAAGCACGATGGCAAACAGCGGCTTGCCGCCCGCGCCTGCAAAGGGGGCGGCAAAGGCCTGCAAGGGCGCAGCGCCGACGGGCGGCACAGCTGCTGCCGCATCTGGCGCGGGTTCGGGGGTTTCAAGCGCGGGATCTGCGCTGATCGTCGGGGTTTGCAGGGCAACACCTGGCTGCGGCGGGGTTGCCACCTTTGCCCCTGTGGTTTCTTCTGGCGCTAGGTCTAGCAAGGCTTCGCTTGGCGCAGGGGCTGGCTGCGCATCTGGCTCAGGGGCAGGCCCTGCCTCGACCTGCAATGGTGCGGGCACTGGTTGTTGGCTGGTTTCGGGCGCAGCGGTTTCAGGCGCAGCGGTTTCAGGTGCTGCGGTTTCGGGTGCGGCGCTTTCGGGCGCAACCGCGCTTTGCGGGCTGGGGGCACCAATACGCGCAGGCAGCAGGTAAGATGCTGTACCAAGACCCAATCCTGCAACCACCAAACCTTTGATCCCGCCCATCAGAAAATCGCGCATCTTCACCCCTAGCCTTTGCCGCGAAACAAGCGGCCCTCTCTAACTATAGCCTGCCTTTGCCGCGCCTTCACCCCCAAATTGCGGCAAAACCATATGGCCATAAGTATGGTAGGCAAAATTACCGCCGCTGCGCTGCATAACGCGGGGCCAGCCCGCCGCTGTGCGGTTTACATCGCTTGCCCCTTGGGCAATAAGTGGGGGAAATATCCATGCCTCAAAGGCCCGCCCATGCTGCTGCTGATCGACAATTACGATAGTTTCACCTATAATCTTGTCCATTATCTGGGCGAGCTTGGGGCCGATGTGCGCGTTGTGCGCAACGATGCCCTTTCGGTGCAAGAGGCGATTGCCCTGCGGCCTCAGGCTATCGTGTTGTCTCCTGGCCCCTGTGATCCTGCCTCCGCTGGCATTTGTGTGCCGCTGACCCGCGCCGCCGCCAGCGCCGATGTGCCGCTGCTTGGCGTATGCCTTGGCCATCAAACCATTGGCGAGGCATTTGGCGGGCGCGTCATTCGCTGCCACGAAATTGTACATGGCAAAATGGGCGCGATGCATCACGCGGGCGGCGGTATGTTTCGCGGGCTGCCCAGCCCGTTTGAAGCCACGCGCTATCATTCCTTGATTGTCGAGCGCGCCACGCTGCCCGCAGATCTAGAAGTCACCGCTTGGCTGGAAGACGGCACGATCATGGGCCTGCGCCACAAAACCAAACTGATCGAGGGCGTGCAGTTTCACCCCGAATCCATCGCCAGCCAGCACGGCCACCAATTGCTGCGTAATTTCCTAGACAGCGCGCTCGAGCGGGTGCCTGCATGAGCGACGTTCTAAAACCCCTGATCGGGGTTGCCGCCACGCGCCCTCTGACGCGCGGCGAGGCAACCGCCGCATTCGAGGCCCTGTTTGAAGGCTTCGGCACCCCTGCGCAAATGGGCGGATTTCTGATGGCGCTGCGCGTGCGCGGCGAGACGGTGGATGAATATGCCGCCGCCGCATCGGTCATGCGCGCAAAGTGTAACGCTGTGCATGCGCCTGCAGGCGCGATGGACATCGTCGGCACGGGCGGCGATGGTAAGGGCACGCTGAACATCTCGACCGCGACTGCCTTTGTGGTGGCGGGCGCGGGGGTGGTGGTGGCCAAACATGGCAACCGCAATCTGTCGTCCAAATCAGGCGCGGCAGATGCGCTGACGGAAATGGGCCTAAATGTGATGGTCGGGCCAGAAGTGGTGGAAAAATGCCTGAACCAAGCGGGCATCGGGTTTATGATGGCCCCCATGCACCACCCCGCCATTCGCCACGTTATGCCCGTGCGCGCCGAACTTGGCACGCGGACTATTTTCAACATCCTTGGCCCGCTGACCAACCCTGCAGGGGTAAAGATGCAGCTGACAGGGGCGTTCTCGCCTGCGCTGATCCGCCCGATGGCCGAAACGCTGCTGGCGCTGGGCACTACATCGGCATGGCTGGTGCATGGCGGCGATGGCACGGACGAGATTTCCATTGCCGAACCCACCGCCGTGGCGGCGATTGAAGGCGGCGCGGTGCGCGAATTCACCATCACTCCCGAAGATGCAGGCTTGCCGCGCCATCCGTTCATCGCCATTGCAGGCGGAACCCCCGGCGAAAATGCCGTTGCATTCCGCGCGCTTTTGGGGGGCGCAAAAGGCGCATTCCGTGATGCGGTGCTGCTAAATTCCGCCGCCGCCCTGTTGGTTGCAGGGCGGGTCACGTCCCTGCCAGATGGGGTGATGCTGGCCGCCCAGTCCATCGACAGTGGCGCGGCAGCGGCGAAAATTGCGCAGCTTGCGCAGCTGACACAAGTATAAGGCGCAGCTATGGCCACCATCCTAGACACGATAAAAGCCTATAAGCTGAACGAAGTGGCGCTGCGCAAAGCCGCCCGCCCCCTGCCCGATTTGGACGAGGTTATTGCCGCCGCCCCGCCGCCCCGCGGCTTTGCCCGCGCGCTGCAAACAGCCGCCAAAACCGGCTATGCCCTGATTGCCGAGATTAAAAAGGCCAGCCCCTCCAAAGGCCTGATCCGCGCCGATTTTGACCCGCCAGCGCTTGCACGCGCCTATGCAGCGGGCGGGGCGACTTGCCTTTCGGTGTTGACAGACGCGCCATCTTTTCAAGGGAATGATACCTATCTTATGGCGGCGTCGAACGCCTGCGCCCTGCCCTGTCTGCGCAAAGATTTTCTCTATGATCCCTATCAGGTCTACGAATCGCGCGCGCTGAATGCCGATTGTATTCTGATTATCATGGCCTCCGTCTCAGACGCCCAAGCGGGCGAATTGGAAGATGCCGCCACAGGGCTGGGCATGGATGTTTTGATCGAAGTGCATGACCGCGTGGAGCTTGACCGCGCAAGCGCGCTGAAATCCCCGCTGATCGGGATAAACAACCGCAATCTGCATTCATTCGAAGTCACCTTGCAAACCACCCGCGATCTGGCGCGCTATGTGCCCGAAGGGCGGATGATTGTGTCCGAAAGCGGCCTATTCACCCCCGCCGATTTGGCCGATGTGGCGGCATACGGCGCGCGCGCGTTTCTGATTGGCGAAAGCCTGATGCGCCAAGATGATGTCGCCGCCGCCACACGCGCTCTGCTGTCAAACCCCGTTTTGGCGGATGGGCAATGACGGGCAAGCTGACCCATTTCAACGATGCAGGGGCGGCCCATATGGTGGATGTGTCGGGCAAAGACACGACCGCCCGCGTGGCCGTAGCGCAGGGGTTCGTGCGCATGAACGCCGACACCTTGGATTTGGTGCGCCAAGG
>CAXNJD010000281.1:0-3347 GCA_964202545.1 Cypionkella sp. | reverse complement strand
GATGCCACAATTCGGGGCGCTGATTTTTCGGGTCCCAGCGGTGATTGGCCGTGCGGAATGAAAAGACACGTTCTTTGGCGCGTGATTTTTCCTCGTCGCGGCGGGCACCGCCAAAGGCCGCGTCAAAACCATGCAAGTCTAGCGCCTGTTTCAGGCCTTCGGTTTTCCACATGTCGGTGTGCACGGGGCCGGGGTCAATGGGGTTGATTCCCTTTGCCTTTGCCTCGGGGTTTTGGTGGATCAGCAGTTCCATGCCTGCCTCTTCGGCGGCTTTTGACCGCAGGGCGTACATTTCGCGGAACTTCCACGTGGTATCAACGTGCAGCAATGGAAAGGGCGGCGGCGCAGGGTAGAACGCCTTTTTTGCCAAATGCAGCATCACAGCGCTGTCTTTGCCAATGGAATACAGCATAACGGGCCTTTCAGCCTCGGCCACAACCTCGCGCAGGATGTGGATGGATTCCGCCTCTAGGCGGCGCAGGTGGGTCAAAGATTGGGTCATTGGATGCTCTCTGATTGTTCTGCGTTGCATTTAGGGGCGACGGCAGCAAATTTACCTCCCATTTGGGAGGTAAATGTGATATTTCCGCGAAATGAGAGCGGATGACAGCGATATTCTATTGGCCCTTTACCGCAGCGCGCAGGGATTCCCAGCGTGGACGGCATTTCTGCGCACATTGGCAAGCCGTACGGGCGCGCATGCGGCCTATGTTGTGGCCCAGCGCGAAGGCGAATTGCCGCAAAGCTTTGGCGCGGGTGCGGTGCCGCTGGCCACTGAATCCCTCATGCGGATGCGCTATCTTCGGCCGTATTCGGGCGATGACATGGCCGCAGCGCAGCCCTATCGCGCGTTGCGCGTGCGGGTCGAAGGCGGCGGCGATGCCTGGGTCATTGTGGCGCGAAGTGGCGAAGATTTTGCATCGGCAACCTCGGCCCTGATGTCTGGCCTTGCGCCGCATCTCGCCTTGGCGGCGGCGCAGTTCTGGCGGCAAGAAAGGGCATTGGCGCGCGATACCGCCGCGCAGGATATGGCGGCGCGATTGGGGCTGTCTTGGGTTTTGCTGGGTGCAAACGGTGCAGCGATCATGGCCAGCGATTCGGTGCCAGCAAGTCTTTTGATGGGGGATAAGCTGCGCCTGACCCCAACTGCGCAGCGCCGATTAAGCCAACAAATTTCATTTTACGCCGAAGGCCAAAACACCCAACCACTGGCTATGGTTCTAGGGCCGCGCCAAGCGCTTTTGGTGCCATTTTTGGGGCATGGCGCAGCAGCGGTGTTATATCTGTTAGATGCCAAATCAGCCCCAGATCAGGGATGGCCAGTGCTGGCTGACATCTTTGGACTAACCCCGAACGAGGCGCGATTTGCGGCGGAACTGGCGGGCGGAAAATCTATCGCGCAGGCGGGCGCGGCGCTGGGGTTTACAGTTGAAACAGCGCGTCATTATTCAAAACAACTGTACGCCAAAATGGGCGCGGCAGGGCAGGCGGATGTTGTTCGCCGTATCGAAAACAGTGTCTACAGGCTACTTTAGGCACTGGGTTCGCGCGCCAGAAACCCATACACAATATTCAGCACATTGCGCGCGGCAAAAGGCATTGCCCCTTCGCGCCGCGTCAAAATACTAAACGGCAGCACCGCAATGCCAAGATTGGTTTTTAGGCGCACCAAAGCACTGTCACCATCGCCCGCAAACTGCGCCGCCTCTGCCGACGACAAGGGCGCGATGGCATTGCTTTGTTGCAACAGCGCCAGAGTCAGCAAAAATGAAGATGTCGTCAGCCGTTGGCTGGGCGGCGGATAGCCAAGCTGCGCAAAGCGCGCAAAAACAGCATCGGCGAGCGGAATCCCGCGACTGGGCAGCACCCAGTCAAAAGCGGTTAGATCCTGCATCGTCAAATCGGGCTTTAGCGCCAAAGGATGCGATCTGCGCACCACCAATTCTACAGGCTCGCCAGCCACCTCTTTCGCCATAACAGCGCTGGCATCCGCCCCTGCGGGAATACGGGCAATGATGAAATCCATCTTGCCATCCAAAAGCTGGCCAAACAAAAAATCTGAAGGCGCGACAGCCACGTCAATTTGTATATTCGGATAGCTAAAGCGCGCCTCACGCACGGCAGGCAAAACAATGTCCAACGCTGGCGCTGTCACTGCGCCAATCGACACTTGGCCAAAACTGCCTTTGCCAAAGGCGTCAACCTCGTGGGCGGTGTCGCGCAGCTCCATCAAGATGCGCGCCGCCCGCGCGGCCAAGGCGCGACCAACCTCGGTCAGTTCGACCCCGCGGCCTGACCGCATATGCACTGCATAACCGCAAATCTTTTCAACCTCGGCCAGCAGGCGCGATGCGGCGGGTTGCGTAATGCCCAGGACATGGGCCGCCTGCCCAATATGCGCGGTATCAGCAAAAGCCGACATCATTCTTAGATGCGACAACTTTAGCCCCCTAGACATTAGGGTGTTATGCAGGTTTGGATTAGTCATATCAAATTCGATATAAATTCATGCTGAAACATGATTTGACGGATATAAATGCCAATGGCAAGACTCCGCGCACCTTGCGGCGTTGGCCCGCAGGTTAATTGTCAGTCGCTTTGCGACAATGGGAGGAACCATGACACTATCCAGACGCGCGCTTTTGGCGCTGGGCGTTGCTGCATCCATGATCGGCGCACCCGCAGTTTCTTTTGCCCAAGATAAGGGCACCATCGGCATTTCGATGCCAAACAAATCATCATCGCGTTGGATCGCCGATGGCGATTCGATGGTGAAGCAATTCACCGAGGCCGGCTACAGCGCCGATCTGCAATACGCAGAAGATGACATTCCAAACCAACTGGCTCAAGTCGAGAACCTAATCACCAAAGGCGTGAAGGTTCTGGTTATTGCTGCCGTCGATGGCACCACGCTGTCAAACGCTTTGGATAACGCCGCCGCCGCTGGCATCAAAGTGATCGCCTATGACCGCCTGATCCGCGATTCGGGCAATGTCGATTACTACGCAACCTTTGATAACTTCAAAGTGGGCGTGCAGCAGGCCGAAAGCCTTGTTGCTGGCCTGAAAGAGCGTTTTGGCGATGTTAAGCCATGGAACGTAGAACTGTTCGGCGGCAGCCCAGACGATAACAACGCCTTCTTCTTCTATAATGGCGCAATGTCGGTTCTGGACCCAATGATCGCTTCGGGTGATATCATCATTGGTTCGGGCCAAGTGGGCATGGACGTTGTCGGCACCCTGCGTTGGGATGGTGCTGTGGCCCAAGCCCGCATGGACAACCTTCTTTCCGCGAATTACAGCGACAAGCCCGTCCATGGCGCTCTGTCGCCTTACGATGGTCTGTCG
>CAXNJD010000280.1:0-3347 GCA_964202545.1 Cypionkella sp. | reverse complement strand
ATTCGCATTCCCGCAGGCAGCCCTTCGGCGCGGCGCATTGAACACCGCGTCGCGGGCGGCGATGTGAACCCATATTTGATGCTAGCTGTGATTCTAGGCGCTGCGCTGGACGGGATTGAAAACCAGATGGAGGCCCCGTCCCCCATTGTCGGCAACGCCTATGCCGTGGACGGTTTGGAGGAGATTCCAACCAGCTGGGAGGCGGCGATTGACGCGCTGGAACACTCCACCATCGTGCCGCGCTTTTTGCACCCAGAGCTGATCAAAAACCTTGTCTCGACAAAGCGACAAGAGCATCATTACATTGCAGAACTGACCGAACAAGAACGGGTCGAGCTGTATTTGGACACGGTATAAAGGCGCTGCGATGAAGATCGGCATTTTGCAAACGGGTGAGGCGCCAGAGGCGCTGCGCGATATGGGCGATTATCCCGACTTGTTTGTGCGCCTGTTGCAGGGGCACGGCTTTGACTTTGCGATCTATC
Source organism: Cypionkella sp. (assembly GCA_964202545.1). GTDB lineage: Bacteria > Pseudomonadota > Alphaproteobacteria > Rhodobacterales > Rhodobacteraceae > Cypionkella. The sequence goes on along the minus strand of CAXNJD010000280.1, from coordinate 2,862 downwards.
CCGTGCTGCACGGGCAATTTCCTGCCAGCGTGCACGATTGCGATGGCTGGCTTATCACAGGTTCGCGCTTTGGTGTCTATGAAGATCATCCGTGGATCCCCCCGCTGGAAGATTTTATCCGCGCTTCCTATGCCGCTAGCGTGCCGATGGTGGGGATATGCTTTGGTCATCAGATCATCGCGCAGGCGATGGGCGGGCGGGTTGAGAAATACAGCCGTGGCTGGTCGGCAGGGGCCACGACTTATGATTTCGGCGGCGAAAGCGTGAAATTGAATGCATGGCACCAAGACCAAGTTGTGCAAAAACCAGACAGCGCCACGCGCATTGCATCGAATGATTTTTGCGAAAATGCGGCGCTGCTGTACGATGACCGCATGTTTACTGTCCAAGCCCACCCCGAATTTGACGCAAGGTTCATGGAAGGGCTGATTGAAAAGCGCGGGAAAGGTCTGGTTCCCGAAGCGGTTCTATCCGCCGCCGCGCAGCGGTTGGCGGAACCCCTTGATCGCGGCCCCATGGCGGCGCGCATTGCCGAGTTTTTCAAATCCAAAGCGCGTCCAAAAACCGCCGCTTAACTGCACCCTTAGCCCGAACCTTGGGCTGGGGGCTAACCCCCAAAACGGTGTGAACATGTCTAAATGGACTGACCAATTACCCAAAGCTGCCCGCGAATTCATCGGCGGGCGCCGTGTGGACGAGGTAGAATGCGTCATCGGCGACATCGCTGGCGTGGCGCGCGGCAAGGCGATGCCTGCGGCGAAATTTGCCACTCAAGGCAATTATTTCCTGCCCAACTCGATCTTTTTGCAAACGATTACAGGCGAATGGGCCGATAATCCGTTCGATGCCTTTACCGAACCTGATATGATTTTAGAGCCTGACTTTACCACGGCGACAGCCGCGCCGTGGACGGCAGATGTCACGCTGCAAGTCATTCATGATGCCAAGGATCAGCAGGGCAATCTGGTGCCCTTTGCCCCGCGCAACCTCTTGCGCCGCATCATGGGCCTGTATGCCGCCCAAGGCTGGACACCCGTAGTTGCCCCCGAGATGGAGTTTTTCCTTACCGCGCGCAATATCGACCCCAACCAGCCCGTCATTCCGCCCATGGGGCGCAGCGGGCGGCGGGCGGCGGGCAAACAGGCCTATTCGCTGTCAGCCATCGACGAATATGGCAAGGTGATCGACGATATATATGATTTCGCCGAGGCGCAGGGGCTAGAGATTGACGGCATTTTGCAAGAGGGCGGCGCGGGGCAGATCGAGTTAAACCTCGCCCACGGCGACCCCATTCGCCTTGCCGATGATGTGTTTTTCTTCAAACGCCTTATCCGCGAGGCCGCGCTGCGGCATGATTGCTTTGCCACCTTTATGGCCAAACCCATCGCGGGTGAACCGGGATCAGCCATGCATATCCATACCTCGGTGGTTGACAGCAGCACGGGCAAGAACATCTTTTCGGTCAAAGGTGGGGCCGAAACCGAGGCGTTTTTGCATTTTATCGCAGGGCTGCAAAACCACCTGACAGGGGCCATTGCCCTGCTTGCGCCCTATGTGAACAGCTATCGGCGCTATGTGCCCGATTTTGCAGCGCCGATTAATCTGGAATGGGGGCGCGATAACCGCACCACGGGCCTGCGTATACCCATCAGCAGCCCCGCCGCGCGGCGGGTCGAAAACCGCCTGCCAGGGATGGATTGCAACCCCTATCTGGGCATCGCCGCCACGCTGGCCTGCGGCTATCTGGGGCTGATGGAGAAAAAGCTTCCCCGCCCCGAATTTGCAGGCTCGGCCTATATCGACAGCGATGATATTCCCACCAATCTGGGCGATGCGCTGGATCTACTGGAAGACGATACAGCGCTGGTCGATGTGCTGGGGCCCGATTTCTGCAAAGTCTATGCATCGGTCAAACGCAATGAATACAAAGAGTTTCTTCAGGTTATCTCGCCTTGGGAGCGCGAGCATTTGCTGCTGAATGTGTGATCCATGAACCTGCTTTACGCCAATGACCGCTCGGGTCAGTTCCCGCCCAGCTATTACGCCGCCACCGCGATAGCGGCGCGCGAATTTGCGCCCCTGCGCGGCGAAGTGCGGGCTGATGTTTGCGTCATTGGCGCGGGCTATACGGGCCTATCGGCGGCGCTGCATCTGGCTCAGGCGGGGGTATCGGTGGTGGTGGTTGACGCGCACCGCGTCGGCTTTGGCGCATCTGGGCGCAATGGGGGCCAAGTTGGCAGTGGCCAGCGTCAAGACCAAGGCTGGTTAGAGGATCGCTTTGGGATTGAGCGCGCCCGCTGCCTATGGGACATGGCCCAAGATGCCAAAGCGCTGGTCAAATCACTGATAACGCAGCACAATATCCCCACCCCCTTTGCCCATGGCGTGGCCCACGCCGCGCGCACGCCCGCCAGCCTTGCAGACCAATCGTCCTATGCCGAAAAGCTGGCCCACGATTATGGCTACACCGAAATCGACGTCCTAAAGCGCGATGATTTTGCCGCCATCGTCCCCTCCTCCGCCTATGTCGGCGGCGCGGTAGATCGCGGCGCGGGCCATATTCACCCGCTGAACTTTTGCATCGGCCTTGGCAATGCGGCGGCAGATGCGGGGGCGCAAATTTTCGGGCAAAGCCCCGTGCATCATATCGACAAAGGGGCGCGGCCTGTGGTGCAAACAGACAAAGGCCGCGTGATCTGCGATACTTTTATCCTTGCCACCAATGGATACGGCTCGGGACTGATGCGCCAAACTTCCGCCCGTGTGATGCCGATCAATAATTTCATTGTCGCGACACAGCCGTTGGGTGGAGAGGCGGCGCGCGTTCTCACCCAAAACATCGCCGTGGCCGATGACCGCTTT
>CAXNJD010000279.1:0-3348 GCA_964202545.1 Cypionkella sp. | reverse complement strand
CGCTGGACCCCGCCGCCGCAACGTTCGAGTTGTGCGATATGCGCAAAGGAGCGCGCGGGGCAGTGACGGCGATTGGCCACGCGTTGGCCGATGTTTTGGTGATCTGCGATCCGCCCACAACCGAAGGCGAGCGGGCAGGCCGCGCACTGGTGGGCAATGAAAGCATCTTGTTTGAAAAGGTCTTTGCGGCCATAGGCTTAGCCTTTGATGCGCCCAGCCCTGCGGGCGCGGTGCAACTGGCCCCAGCCCTGCCGTGGCCCCTGCGCGGCGGCGATATACAAAAGGCCGAAGCCTTGGCCATGATGCGCCCCTTTGCCCTGCGCCGTATTGAACTTGCCGCGCCAAAGGCTGTGGTGATTATGGGCCATATCGCGCTGGAAATGCTGCTAGGGGAAACAAGCCTAACACGGGCGCGGGGCTACTTTGCCAGCATTGGCGATGCCCGCGCTTTGGTCATGTTGCCGCCGCGCATTTTGCTGCAGAACCCAAGCGCCAAACGCGATACTTGGGCCGATGCGCTGGCGCTAAAGGCGATGCTGCGGGGGTAGCGGGGCGCTAGTTTAGCGGGCAGCCGACCAGTTCGGCGGCGCGGCCATCTGCCAAAATCGTCAGACGCAGATCGTTCCCGTTCAGATCAAAAGGCTTGGCATTTGGCGGCACCAGATCGGCCACGGCCATCACGTGATCGCCCTGCCGCGTCACCTGCGCGCCAGAGGCCCAAACACTGCGGTCGCGGTGTTCAAAGACCACCGTTTCGGCGGCATTTTGCGCCAGCGGCGGCATTGAAAAATGCGCGGTCACGCGCACCCCATCTTTGATGGGCGCAAAGGTGCAAGATACGTCAGCCGCGCCCACCGCAGTGGCCGATTGCGGCACGTCGGCCAAGGCCTGCGTGATAACCACCTCGTGAGGTAGATTACCCGATACATCCGCCGACAACGTCGCAAAAGCTGGAATGCAAATATCTTTGCAAATGCCAAAGCTGATGGTGGCCTGCACTTCCAAGGGCTGCGCGGGATCAATGGGGAGCAGTGCCAGCGGCAGGGTTAGCCTGTCTTTATAGCCGATATTGGTCATACCTACATCGCCCCAGACAATCGGCGCGGGCCAAATCATATCTGCCCCTGCAAGGTTTTGCGAACCTGTCCAGTCAATTTCGGGCGGAATGCCGCCGCCCTCACCTGGACTGCGCCAATATGTTTTCCAACCCTGTTGCAAGGTAAGCACAATGGCGGCCATAGGTTTGCCGTCCGCATCACGCCCGCCTTGCACGATTTCGGCGCTGATCAGACCTTCGATTTGCGCCTGCAATTGCGCGGGCGACAGGGCAAAAAGGGACAAAAGAAAAATGCGTTTCATGCCGCGCTTTTACCCCAAACACACGTGGCGGCAAATCACCTTTCGGTGCGCGCATGTCAGACCTGCGTGATCAGTTCACCAATCATGCGCATGCGGCTTGAGATTGCGCGTAAAGCTGCCATGTTAGAGGGATAGAGCTAAGAAGAAAGGTCGGCGATGGATTTAACTGGCAAACTATTGGCCGCCATGCCGGGGATGCAAGATCCGCGCTTTACCCGCAGTTTGATTTTGATGTGTTCACATTCAGACGATGGCGCGATGGGCATTATCATCAACCGCCCGATGACAGACATCACCTTTCCTACTCTTCTGGACAAGTTGGGCATCATTGCGCCAGACCCTGCCAAGATTGATGTGCATTATGGCGGGCCAGTCGAGCCGGGGCGCGGGTTTATTTTGCACCGCGACGGCTATCAAAGCGAAGCTGCGGTGTTGGATATTGCAGGCGGCTTTCAGATGAGCGCGACCTTGGATGTGCTAGAGGCACTGGCAGATGGCACGGGGCCGCGCCCTGCCCTGCTGGCCTTGGGCTACGCGGGCTGGGGCCCGCGCCAGCTAGAGGGTGAAATCGCAGATAACGCTTGGCTGACGCTGGATGGATTACCCGAAATTGTTTTTGCCTCAGATGCAGGCGCAAAATGGGCAGCGGCGCTGCGCCATTCAGGGGTTGATCCAGTGGCGCTGTCGGGCGCGGCTGGCCATGCCTAGGATCGGGGCCGAAGCCCGCGCTTGCGCGGGTTTTCCAGAGCCTTAGTCAATATTGGCAAGTTATGTCCGATAGGGACTGTGACGCTACGTTACCTTTACGTTAACGTAAGGTTATGCTGTAATATACAGTAGGATCAGTTAATCTGTGATACACGCCTTGTCAGAGACCCTAACCATCAGCCAAATGTGCCAGCAATTCAGCGTAACCCCCCGCGCCCTGCGGTTTTACGAGGATAAAGAGCTACTTGCGCCCGCGCGCAAGGGCATGCAGCGGCTGTATTCGGCCCGCGACCGCGCCCGTTTAACCCTGATTTTGCGGGGCAAGCGATTCGGATTTTCGCTGGAAGATATCCGTCAGCTGCTGGCGATGTATGACCATTCAGGCAGCAACGAGGCGCAACTTGCCCGCACGCTAGACCTTGCACGGGATCGGCTGGCACATATGACCGCGCAGCGCGATGAGCTGGCCGTTGCGATAGCAGATTTGCAAATTGAAATCACGCAAGCGGCTGAAAAGCTGGCCCAATTGCGCACACAAAAGGTGTAATATGCTCCCCTATAGCGCCCCTGTTCAGGATATGCAGTTTGTGCTTCATGACGTGCTGGGTGTATCTGACCAAGGCATCGCAGGGTACCGCGATTTGGACGATAGCTTTACCGGCGCAGTGCTAGAGGAGGCGGGCAAAGTCGCGCGCGATTTTTTGGCGCCGTTGAACGCCAGTGGCGACCGAGAGGGATGCCGCCTTGAAAACGGCGTGGTGCGCACGCCTGCGGGGTTTATGGCCGCGTTTGAGGCGGTGAAACAAGGCGGCTGGACTGCGCTGGATTGCGACCCAGATTATGGCGGCCAAGGACTGCCCTATATCATGGGCACCGCCGTAGGCGAGATGTTCGTATCGGCCAATATGGCGTTTAATATGTATCAAGGCCTGACGCATGGCGCATATAGCGCTATTCACGCCCACGGAACAGACGCGCAAAAGGCGCGCTACCTGCCGAAGATGGTGTCGTGCGATTGGACAGGCACGATGAACCTGACAGAACCCCATTGCGGCACGGATTTGGGGCTGATGCGCACAAAGGCGGAACCGCAAGCCGATGGCAGCTATCAGATTACGGGCACAAAGATTTTCATCTCGGCGGGCGAGCATGATTTGGCCGAAAATATCATCCATCTGGTGCTGGCCAAAGCGCCTGGTGGGGGCGAGGGGACAAAGGGTATTTCCCTGTTCATCGTGCCCAAATTTTTGGTCAATGACGATGGCAGTTTGGGCGCGCGCA
>CAXNJD010000278.1:0-3349 GCA_964202545.1 Cypionkella sp. | reverse complement strand
GCAACCTCGCTGCGCATTTGGATGCACTGCGCGTGAAAATGCGCAAAGCCGCCGAGAATTTGGAATTTGAAGAGGCCGCGCGTTTGCGCGACGAGGTCAAACGTCTAGAGGCTGTGGAACTGGCAATTGCTGACGATCCGCTGGCCCGCCAATCGGTGATTGAAGAGGCTGTAGAAGAGGCGGTTGCCATGGCAGGCCGCAGCACTGCGGGGCGTGCGGGGCAACGGGGCGGCAAGGCGCGGCGGAGACGCTAGTTGTCGTTCACGTCCCGATCCCACAGCTTAACTTGCCCGTTCACGCGCCCAAATGCGCGTTTCAGGCCCAGCCACGCAACCAAGGACAGCACGGCGAAAATCAGCAGCAGCAGCGGCAGGCTGCCTGTGACGCCGATGGCAACCAGCAGACCAGTCGCAACAGCGCCAATTGCGAAACCTAGGAAAATAAAGCCTGGGGCCAACACCTCTAGCACGCCCAGGGCAAAGCCTGCGACCATCCAAACCCACCAAACAGCCCACATCATCCGCGTCCTTTCAGCATTTTAAAGGCATCGCCAAAGGCCTCAAGTGCTTGGGCAGGAACGATAATTGTTTGCTTACCCGCGCCTTGGCCGACCAAAGTCAGCGCCTCGACTTGCTTCAGCGCCACTTGATATTGCGCGGCCTCTAGCCCGTTTTCGGCAATTGCACCTGCAATAACGCCAGTGGCATAAGCCTCGGCGTCGGCCAGCACGCGGCGGGCTTTGGCCGATTGTTCGGCGGCGTATAGTTCGGCGTCGGCGTTCAGCTCGACCGAACGTTTTTTTCCTTCCGCTTCAGTCACTTGGGCGCGGCGCGCCCGTTCGGCGTTTAACTGTTGCAGCATCGCTTGACGGGTAGCATCGTCCAGCGCCACATCCAAAATCTCGGCGCGCGTCACTTCGATCCCCCAATCTTCGACCATCTCGCGCACATGGGTTCGGATATGGCCCGTCAACTCGTTGCGGTTCGACTGCACCTGATCCAATTCCATCTTGCCGATTTCGCTGCGGACAATGCCCGCCACGGTTGTGGCAATGGCGGCATCTACATCGCGGATACGGTAGACGGTTTTTTCGGGTTCAGTGATGCGGTAAAAGACAGAGCTTTCCACTTTCACCAAGACGTTATCGGTGGTGATGGCATCTTGATTGGCGGTGGGAAGTTGGCGTTCAAGGATGGAAACCTTGTGCGCGACCACGTCGATATAGGGTACAATAAAGTTAATCCCCGGCCCCAAAACCGCGCGCAGGCGGCCAAAGCGTTCGATCACAAACTTCTGGCTTTGCGGGACGATTCGTACCGCTTTGCTGATGGAAACGATCACAAAGATCGCCAATACCAAATAAACCGCGTTCGCGCCTAGAAAATCTGCTGGTTCCATGGTGCCCTCAATACATCATTTATATAACATAAAGTGGGGGCTGGGGTGCCGCATGTCAATGCAGGGTTAGCTGTCTGTGGCCTGCCCAGCGCCCTTAAACCAATCGACAATAGCCTGCCGTTCGGCGGGTTCCATATAGGTTAGATTGGCGGGCGGCATGGCGTGGGTCAGGCCCGATTGAAGATAAATGCGCCGCGCTTCGGCGGCGATTTGGGCGGGGGTTTCCAGCACCACGCCCTTGGGCGCCCAAGGAATGCCTTCCCAAACAGGCTGTGCGGCATGGCACATGCTGCACCGCCCCTGCACAATGCCGACCACATCATCAAAGCCAGATGCACTGGCATAGGTCAGCGCGGGGCCGCGCAGTGCCGCATCTTCGGCCATATGGCGCTGCGGCGCGGTTGATAGCCATGCGACGAGCAAAAACAAAACGGCGGTCACAAACCACGTCCAATGTGGGTTGCCTTTGCGGGCGTGTTTTGTGTTGAACCAATGGCGGATGGTGACTCCCATCAAGAAAATCAGCGATGCGATAACCCAGTTATATTGGGTTGCAAAGACCAAGGGGTAGTGATTCGACAGCATCAAAAACACAACGGGCAGGGTCAGATAATTGTTATGCGTGCTGCGCTGCTTAGCAATTTTTCCGTATTTTGGGTCTGGCTTGCGGCCAGCCTTCAAATCAGCCACCACAATACGCTGGTTGGGCATGATGATGAAAAACACGTTGGCCGACATGATCGTGGCGGTAAACGCGCCCAAATGCAGCAGCGCCGCGCGGCCTGAAAACACCTGCGTATAGCCCCATGCCATACCCACCAACAGCGCGAACAACGCCACCATCAGCAGGGTTTGGTCGGCGTTCACAAAGGCGCGGCACAGGGTGTTATAGGCTATCCAGCCAAAGGCAAGGCTGGCCAAGGATATGGCAATTGCTTGGGGGGCGGTCAGTTCCATCACGGCGGGGTCAATCAGGTAAAGATTTGATCCCAAATAATAAACCAGCACCAGCATGGCAAAGCCAGTCAACCAAGTGGAATAGCTTTCCCATTTGAACCAAACAAGGTGGTCAGGCACGGATGCGGGGGCCACAAGGTATTTTTGCACATGGTAGAACCCGCCGCCATGGACCTGCCATTCCTCGCCATCTGCGCCAGAGGCAAGGTTGCGGTCTCGGTGCAAACCAAGGTCTAGCGCGATGAAATAGAAAGACGATCCGATCCACGCGATGGCGGTGATGACATGCAGCCAGCGCACGCCAATTTCCACCCATTCCCATAGTACAATCCAGTCATACATCGCCAGCCTCCTGTTTTTGGCAGGCTATACTGGACAGCGGCCCCGTGTTAATGCTGAAATGGCGCAGAATACTTTCAAACGCTTTGTGAAAATGGGGGCGAAACGATGTCTTATGTCGCCACGATTAAGATGTTTGTGCGCGTTTATGAACTGGGGTCGATGTCGGCCGCGGCGCGCGATCAGCGCACATCCCCTGCCGTTGCATCTGCCCGCGTGTCAGAACTGGAAAAACATTTGGGCGTGCGGCTGTTTTCGCGCACCACGCGCAGCCTGCAACCCACGGAAAACGGGCGGCTGTTTTATGACGGCGCGCTAAAGATTTTGGACGCGATTGCGCAGGCCGAGCAGGCCATTTCTGGCGCGGCCCAAAACCCGCGCGGCACAATTTTTGTGGCAGCACCATTGGGTGTAGGGCGGCGGTTTATTGCGCCCTATGTGCCGGCGTTCAAAGACCTTTATCCGCAAATCGATGTGCGGCTGCGCTTGTCTGATCGATTGATCGATGTCACCGCCGAAGGGCTAGATTTGGCCTTTCACATGGGAGTTTTGGAAGACAGCACGCTAAAGCTGCGCCATATTGTCGACTGCCCACGCATTTTGTGCGCCGCGCCTGCCTATATCGCGGCGCGGGGTAACCCAGTGGATGGCGCGG
>CAXNJD010000277.1:0-3351 GCA_964202545.1 Cypionkella sp. | reverse complement strand
CGCGCGGCCCGATTTCGTCATTTTGACCCTCGGGAGTTTCCTGCTTACGGGACATCGGCAGGCGACAAGTATGGAGGCGGAAGCATGATCCACAAAAATTGGCTAGAACTGATCAAACCATCGCAACTGGTTGTTAAAGCGGGCGCTGACGCGCAGCGCACGGCAACGCTGGTCGCCGAACCGCTGGAACGCGGTTTTGGGCTGACTTTGGGCAACGCGCTGCGCCGCGTTTTGCTGTCGTCGTTGCAGGGCGGGGCGATCACCTCGGTGCAAATAGACAACGTTTTGCACGAGTTCTCAAGCGTTGCAGGCGTGCGCGAAGATGTCACCGACATCATTCTAAACCTGAAAGGCGTCGCCCTACGTATGAGCGTAGAAGGCCCAAAGCGCCTGTCCATCTCTGCCAAAGGGCCAGGCGTTGTGACCGCTGGCGATATTTCGGAATCTAACGGCATCGACGTTTTGAACAAAGATCACGTCATCTGCCATTTGGATGACGGTGCAGATGTGTTCATGGAACTGACAGTGAACACCGGCAAGGGTTATGTGTCTGCCGATAAGAACAAACCGGAAGATGCGCCAATTGGCCTGATTCCAATCGACGCGGTCTTCTCGCCCGTGAAAAAAGTGTCGTACGAAGTCACCCCCACTCGTGAGGGGCAGGTGCTTGATTATGACAAACTGACGATGAAAATCGAAACCAATGGCGCGCTGACCCCTGAAGATGCTGTGGCCTATGCCGCGCGCATCTTGCAGGATCAACTGGGTGTGTTTGTGAACTTTGACGAGCCTGAATCGGCTGGCAAGGGCATGGAAGACGCGGGTCTGGAATTCAATCCGCTGCTGCTGAAAAAGGTCGACGAGTTGGAATTGTCGGTGCGTTCGGCAAACTGCCTGAAGAACGACAATATCGTCTATATCGGCGATCTGATCCAAAAGACCGAAGCAGAAATGCTGCGCACGCCAAACTTTGGCCGCAAATCTTTGAACGAAATCAAAGAAGTGCTGTCAGGCATGGGTCTGCATTTGGGCATGGAAGTGGAAGAGTGGCCACCAGAAAACATCGAAGATCTGGCCAAGCGCTTCGAAGACCAATTTTAAGAATAGGGCTGCGGGGTAACCCGCAGCCTTTGCTAAAATGCCCAGAATGCTGGGGAATTGGTGCAGGAACTCGTTCCCGCACAGGGCTCGCAGCCCCAAGGTGAGCAGGCCATTCGAGGCACTGCCGGACAAAGTAGAAACAGAAGCTAGGAGACTATCATGCGTCACGCTCGCGGCTATCGCCGCCTTAACCGCACCCACGAACACCGCAAGGCGCTGTTTGCCAACATGGCAGGCAGCTTGATCGAACACGAACAAATCAAAACCACGCTGCCAAAGGCCAAAGAACTGCGCCCGATCATCGAAAAGCTGGTCACTTTGGCCAAGCGCGGCGATCTGCACGCGCGCCGTCAGGCCTCGTCGCAGTTGAAGCAAGACATTCCCACCGCGCGCCTATTTGAAATTCTGGGCCCCCGTTACAAAGACCGCCAAGGCGGCTATGTGCGCGTGCTAAAGGCGGGCTTCCGCTTTGGCGATATGGCCCCAATGGCGATCATCGAATTTGTTGACCGCGACCCGAATGCAAAAGGCGCGGCAGACCATGCCCGCACCGCCGCTGGTGACGAATAAGGCCAACCAAAGTTTGCAAAAGGTCCGCCCTAAAGGCGGGCCTTTTTCTTTTGCACAATCGCGCGTAACCTTGCGCCATGGCCGATCTTTTTGATAGCGCTACACCAATGACCCCAACGGGCAACCGCCCGCTGGCCGATCGCCTGCGTCCTAAAACGCTCGGCGAGGTGATAGGGCAGGGCCACGTCCTTGGCTCCGCTGGCCCCTTGGGCGCTATGATTGCATCGCGCAGCCTATCGTCGCTTATCCTATGGGGCCCGCCCGGCGTGGGTAAAACCACCATCGCGCGGCTGCTGGCCGATGCCACTGATCTGGCATTTGTGCAAATCTCGGCAATTTTCACAGGCGTGCCTGACCTGCGCAAAGTGTTCGAGGCCGCCCGCATTCGCCGCCAAAATGGGCAGGGGACGTTGCTATTTGTCGACGAAATCCACCGCTTTAACAAAGCCCAGCAAGACGGCTTTCTGCCCTATATGGAGGATGGAACCATCCTGCTGGTTGGGGCCACCACCGAAAACCCCAGCTTTGAGCTGAACGCCGCCTTGCTGTCGCGGGCGCAGGTCATCGTGCTGGAACGCCTGTCGCTGACCGATCTTGAACTGCTGACCCAGCGCGCCGAACGCGAACTGGGCCGCGCCCTGCCGCTGAATGGCGAGGCGCGCGAAGCCCTGATCGACATGGCCGATGGCGATGGGCGGGCACTGCTGAATTTGATCGAACAGGTCGCCGCATGGAAACTCGATAAACCGCTGGCCCGCGAAGATCTTTCCTCCCGCCTGATGCGCCGCGCCAGCAAATACGACAAATCTGGCGAAGAACACTACAACCTCATCTCCGCGCTGCACAAATCGGTGCGCGGATCTGACCCTGATGCGGCGCTGTACTGGTTTGCGCGCATGCTGGAAGGCGGCGAAGACCCGCGCTTTCTGGCCCGCCGCATCACACGGATGGCAGTCGAAGACATCGGCCTTGCCGACCCGCAGGCGCAGACCTACTGCCTTGATGCGTGGAACACCTTCGAACGGCTGGGCTCGCCCGAAGGTGAACTCGCGCTCGCCCAGGCAGTGGTCTACCTTGCCCTCGCCCCCAAATCGAACGCGGTCTACACTGCCTATAAGTCCGCCAGAAATGCCGCGCGTGAGACGGGCAGCCAACCGCCGCCCCTGCACATCCGCAACGCGCCCACCAAACTGATGAAAGACATCGGTTACGGTGCCGACTACGCTTATGACCATGACGCGCCCGATGGGTTTTCAGGGCAAAACTACTTCCCCGACGGCATGAAACGCCCTGTCTACTATGCCCCTCCAGAACGCGGTTTTGAACGCGAGTTGAAAAAGCGGATCGACTATTTCGCCAAATTGCGCGAACGGCGAAAAAGTTAAACCTGTCGCCCCTGCTTTTCTTTTTTGAAAATATCCTCTGGGGGTGAGGAGCGCCAGCGACGAGGGGGGCGAAGCGCACCCTTTTTGCGCCGCCGCTTGACAATCGCAGTCCCCGCCCGCATGGAACCGATATGATGATGACCCTATTTCAAGTGGCCCTCGGCGGGGCAATCGGCTCGATGCTGCGGTTTTGGGCCGTGGCCGCAGTTGGTGCGCCGCTCGGCACACTGGCGGTAAATGTGGCGGGCAGCTTTGTGATGGGTGTTTTGTTTATCGCCCTGACCGCGCGCGCGGG
>CAXNJD010000276.1:0-3353 GCA_964202545.1 Cypionkella sp. | reverse complement strand
GCCGCGCCGACACTTCGCGCAGCGTGCCTGCCTTGCGCAGCACCAACGCGCGCAGCGCAGCGCCCCGCAGGCGGGCCGCAACACGCCCGTAAGCGCCCACTTTATTGGCCACCATCAGCCCCAGCGCACCGCCAAGGCGCAGCACCTTGGCATCAAAACCCTGCCTTGGCCCGTCCAGCAGCTTTTCCACCCGTGGCAGCGCGCGGGACAGATCGCGCAGCCGCTGGCCGCGTTGCCCCATTCCCTGCGCCAGCGCGCGCGACATCCGCGCGCCCATACCATCGGCCCAAGCAATCAAATCGGCGCGCACGGGCACAGCCAGCTCTGCCGCAGCAGTGGGTGTTGGCGCGCGCAAATCGGCGGCATAATCAATCAAGGTTGTATCAGTTTCATGCCCGACAGCCGAAATCAGCGGAATGGCGCTGCCCGCTGCCGCGCGAACCACGATTTCCTCGTTAAAGCCCCACAGGTCTTCCAAACTGCCGCCGCCCCGCGCGACAATGATCACATCAGGGCGGGGAATTGGGCCACCTGCGACCAATGCGTTAAAGCCAGCAATGGCAGCCGCAACTTCGCCCGCGCAAGATTGCCCTTGCACCGCGACAGGCCAAATCAGCACATGTCGCGGAAAGCGGTCGCGCAGGCGGTGCAAAATATCGCGGATCACCGCGCCAGAGGGCGAGGTGACGACGCCAATCACCTGCGGCAAATACGGAATAGGCCGCTTGCGCGCCGCGTCAAACAAACCCTCGCTCGCAAGCATCGCGCGGCGCTTTTCCAGCATCGCCATCAGCGCGCCCGCCCCTGCTGGGGCCATATCTTCGACGATCAGCTGATACTTCGACTGGCCTGGAAAGGTCGTCATGCGGCCCGTGGCCACCACTTCCATCCCCTCCTCTGGCCGCACCTGCATTTTGGACACTTGCCCTTTCCAAGACACCGCATCCAAACTGGCGCGATCGTCCTTCAGCGCGAAATACACATGCCCCGAGGCAGGGCGCGACACACGGCCCACCTCGCCGCGCACACGAACCAGACCAAACTCGCCCTCGATCACCCGTTTGACCGCGCCAGACAGTTCAGACACGGTGAATTCGGGCTTATTACCGCTGGGGGTGGGGCTGTCGTCCAGTAAATCCATCCGCTATTCCTTGGGGGCACCTTGCACGATACGCCCCCCCACCTTATGACGCGGCAAACCAAAGGCCAAGCGGGGGCATGCAATGAATATTCTGATTTTGGGATCGGGTGGGCGCGAACATGCCCTTGCATGGGCCGTGCTGCAAAACCCAAAAACCGACCGGCTGATCGTGGCCCCCGGCAATGCGGGTATCGCGCAGATTGCCGAAGTGGCCGCTATCGACATTCTGTCGGGCGAGGCGGTGGTGCAGCTTTGCGCAGACGAGGCGATTGATTTTCTGATCATCGGCCCCGAAGGCCCCCTTGCCGCAGGCGTGGCCGATGCAGCGCGCGCCGCTGGGATCCTAACCTTTGGCCCCTCGGCGGCGGCGGCGCGGCTAGAAGCGTCCAAAGCCTTTACCAAAGAAATTTGCGATGCCTGCGCCGCGCCCACAGCCGCTTACGCCCGCTTTACCGATGCCGCCGCCGCCCGCGATTACGCCCGCGCCAGCGGCGCGCCGATTGTGATCAAAGCCGATGGTTTGGCCGCAGGCAAAGGCGTGGTCGTGGCCGAAACACTGGATCAGGCGCTTGCCGCCATTGACGATATGTTTGGCGGATCGCTTGGCGCGGCAGGGGCCGAGGTGGTTATTGAAGAATTCATGGCGGGCGAAGAGGCCAGTTTCTTTGTGCTAACCGATGGCACAAACGCCCTGCCCATCGGCACCGCGCAAGACCACAAACGCGCCTTTGATGGGGATAAGGGGCCGAACACGGGCGGCATGGGGGCCTATTCCCCCGCCCCCGTTTTAACGGGTGCCATCGCCCAAATCGCCATGGACAAAATCATCCTGCCCACCATTGCCGAAATGGCGCGGCGCGGCACACCCTACTGCGGTGTGCTGTATGCTGGCCTGATGATTGAAGGCGGCGCGCCCCGCCTTGTGGAATATAACGCCCGCTTTGGCGATCCTGAAACCCAAGTGCTGATGATGCGCCTTGGTGGCCAAGCGCTCGACGCGATGCTCGCCTGCGCGAACGGCACTTTGGACAAAATGCAGATCAATTGGGCCGATGATCATGCCATCACCATCGTGATGGCGGCGAATGGCTATCCGGGCCGCTACTCCAAAGGCAGCGCGATTGGCGGGTTGGGCAACTTGCCTGAGTCCAGCCTGCAAATGGTGTTCCACGCAGGCACCGCCGAAAAAGACGGGCAAATTGTGGCGAATGGGGGCCGCGTTCTGAACATCACCGCGCGCGGCGACACTTTGGCGCAGGCCCACGCCCGCGCCTATGACATGGCGAAACAGATCAACTGGCCGCAGGGATTCTTTCGGCGCGATATTGGGCATAAAGCGCTCTAACTCTTTCACATTGGCACAAATATCCTCGCCGAAGGCTCCACCCCCTCCGCCCACCCGCCGCATCAGGGCTTGCACCCCCGCCCCCGCCCCATTATGACGCGGCTGGATTGAAGCGGAGCAACAAATGCCTGTTCTGGTGATGAAATTTGGCGGCACGTCGGTGGCCGATCTTGCGCGCATCAAAAACGCCGCGCAAAAGGTGCAGCGAGAGGTCGCGCGCGGCTATGACGTGATTGTCATCGTGTCGGCCATGTCAGGCAAGACCAATGAATTGGTGGGCTGGGTCGAAGGCACCTCGCCACTGTATGACGCGCGCGAATACGACGCGATTGTCTCGTCGGGCGAAAATGTGACGGCGGGCCTGATGGCGCTGACCTTGCAAGAAATGGATATTCCCGCGCGGTCGTGGCAGGGCTGGCAAGTGCCGATCAATACCACCAGCGCCCATGCGAGCGCGCGATTCGTGTCGATCCCGCGCGAAAATATCGACGCCAAATTTGCCGAAGGGTTTAAGGTGGCCGTGGTTGCAGGCTTTCAAGGTGTGTCGGCGGAAGGGCGCATTACCACCCTTGGGCGTGGCGGTTCGGACACCACCGCAGTCGCCTTTGCCGCCGCTTTTGGGGCCGAACGCTGCGATATCTATACCGATGTCGACGGGGTTTACACCACCGATCCGCGCATCACCAACAAAGCACGCAAGCTGGATAAAATCGCCTTCGAGGAAATGCTAGAACTGGCATCCCTTGGCGCGAAAGTGCTGCAAACCCGTTCGGTCGAACTGGCCATGCGCTATAAAGTGCGGCTGCGCGTGCTGTCTTCGTTTGAAGATACTGATGAGAACTCTGGAACCTTGGTCTGCGACGAGGA
>CAXNJD010000275.1:0-3375 GCA_964202545.1 Cypionkella sp. | reverse complement strand
ACACAGCGCATATCAGGGTTCAAGTGCAACCTTAACTGGAGTTTTCCCATGGCTAACAAGCCCAAAATCGCCCTTATTATCACCTCGACCCGCGCGGCACGCGTGGCCGACATCTTTGCCCAATGGATGCTGACGCAGGCGCAGGCCCGTACCGACATGACAGTTGAATTGGTAGACCTGCGCGACTTTGCGCTGCCCCTGTTCGACGAGCCAGCGTCAAACGCCTATATGCCATCGTCCGATCCTGCTGCTGTGGCATGGCAGAAGAAAATGGCCGAATTTGATGGCTATATTTTCACTGTTTCCGAATACAACCATTCGGTTTCGGGCGCGCTGAAGAACGCATTGGATCAGGCCTATGTGGAGTGGGCTAAAAAGCCTTTCACCGCAATCGCTTATGGATCGATGGGCGGCGCGCGCGCTGTGGAACACCTGCGCAACATTGGCGCAGAACTGCAAATGGTATCGACCCGCAACATCGTGCATGTGGGCGGCGGCGATTTCTGGAAAGTGCATCCCCATATGGGCGGTTCGGGCAATATCGCTGATATTGAGGCGACCATTTTGCCGTCGTCCAAACTGGCGCTGGATGATCTGGTTTGGTGGGCGAATGCGACCATAGTGGCGCGCGGGTAATTTCCGCGTATGAAATTGAAAACCCGCGCTGCGATTAATCGCAGCGCGGGTTTTTGTTTAAGATGCCGTCTTTCTAGACAACTCGCTTACTTCATTGCCATGCTTACCGCACTTTCGGGCAGTTCTTCGGCGAAACATTTCTGATAAAACTCAGCCACAGTGGCCCGTTCTAACTCATCACATTTGTTCAGGAAGGTTAGGCGGAAGGCATAGCCAATGTTGCGGAAAATCTCGGCGTTTTGCGCCCAGTTCAGCACGGTGCGGGGCGACATGACGGTGGACAGATCGCCCGCCATACAGGATTTGCGCGTCATATCGGCCAAGGTAACCATTTGGCTGATATGCTTGCGGCCCGTTTCGGTGTTGTAATGGGGCGATTTGGCCAGAACGATGGCGGTTTCGGCATCATGCGACAAATAGTTCAGCGTGGCGACAAGTGACCAGCGATCCATCTGCGCCTGGTTAATTTGCTGCGTGCCGTGATAGAGGCCCGTTGTATCGCCAAGGCCCACTGTGTTGGCCGTCGCAAACAGGCGGAATGATGGGTGCGGTGTGATAATTTCGTTTTGATCCAGAAGGGTCAGTTTGCCATCGGTTTCCAAAACGCGCTGGATCACAAACATCACATCGGCGCGGCCTGCGTCATATTCGTCAAACACAATGGCGACAGGGTTGCGCAGCGCCCAAGGCAGAATGCCTTCGTGGAACTGGGTAACTTGTTTGCCATCAATCAATTTGATCGCGTCTTTGCCGATTAGGTCGATACGGCTGATATGGCTGTCAAGATTCACGCGCACGCAGGGCCAGTTCAAACGCGCGGCCACCTGTTCGATATGTGTCGATTTGCCCGTGCCGTGATAGCCTTGGATCATAACGCGGCGGTTATAGGAAAAGCCAGCCAGAATGGCCAAAGTTGTGTCTGGGTCAAACTTATAGGTGGGGTCAATGGCAGGCACGCGGTCGGTCGCCTCGGCAAAGCCTTTGACGCGCATATCGGTATCAATCCCGAACACCTCGCGCACGGAGATATCGGTCGTCGGCTTTGCCATATTTTCTGACATGTTTCGATCCATTCCAGCGGGCCTGTGACCAGCCCCGCGCCAGCCCTAAACACCATTTGCGCCCGTTATGGCGGGGATTTCTTGCGCCTGCAAGGGCGCGCGATCACGCGCGATCTCAATTTGGTGAGCCAGTGAAACCTATTGCCGCAACCTAACGTATCTATGGTATAGAAGGTAAAACCAACAGGAGATTGCCATGAACCGCCGCGCCCTTATTGCCGCTTTTGCCGCCATGCCCTTTGCCCTGCGCCCTGCCTTTGCATCGGGGGAAGGCACGTTTGAGGTTACCCTGACCGAAGCAGAATGGCGCGCGCGTCTTACGCCAGAAGCCTACGCTGTGCTGCGCGAAGAAGATACCGAACGCCCGTTCACATCGCCCCTGAACGATGAAAAGCGTGCTGGGGTCTACGCCTGCGCGGGCTGTGATTTGCCGCTGTTTGACAGCGTGACCAAGTACGATTCGGGCACGGGTTGGCCTTCGTTTTTTGCCCCAATTGATGACGCGATCCGCACCAAATCAGACATCTCAATTTTCGGTATTCGCACCGAAGTGCATTGCCGCCGCTGCGGCGGGCATCTGGGGCATGTGTTTGAGGACGGGCCGCAACCCACGGGCCTGCGCTATTGCATGAACGGGGTTTCGTTGAAGTTTGTTGCGAAAACTTGAAGCAAAAGGGGCGCGCAATATAGACACTGCGCGCCCTGCACGTTAGCCATAGGTTGAAAAGCTGGCCCGAAGGGCAGCCCAACCTGATGAGTGGTTTTATGCCAAAGGCTGCGCGCCCAGAACTTTCGCCGTTAAGTATCGAAGTTTACAGGCGGCTTGAGGCGCTGCTGGCACAGGAAAAATCGGTCGACAATTTGAACAGCGTCTTGCGGCTGATGTCCAAATGGCGCGCCAATGTTGTAACAAATACGCTGCTAAAGAAAAGTGGCCAGATGGTGATGTCTGGTCCGTTTCAGGGCATGGTCTATTTAGCAAAGGGGTCGGAAGGGACGACGTCGGCGCGACTTTTGGGCGCGTATGAGGCTGCCCTGCATCCGATCATCGAAAAAATCACGCGGCGCGGTTATGAGCAAATTATCGATGTGGGCTGCGCCGAAGGATACTATGCCGTAGGCCTTGCCATGCGGATGCCCGCAGCCCGTGTGATTGCTCGGGATTCGAACCCAAACGCCCGCGACAAATGCGCACAACTTGCCGCCGCCAACGGGGTATCGGCGCAGATCGACATTGGCGGCGAAATGGGACATGACGATTTTGATATTTGCACCCGCGCAAAAACGCTGGTGATCTGCGATATCGAAGGGGCTGAGGCGCAACTTTTAGACCCCGTGCGCGCGCGAGGCTTGGCCAGCGCTGATATTCTGGTCGAGGTGCATGATTGCTTTACCCCCGGCCTTTCGGCGCAGATTGCGCAGCGATTCGAACCTACGCACAACGTGCGGCGAATTGAACGCAGCCTATCTGATGCGCCCCTGCCCGCGTGGATGGACACGCTTGGCGATTTAGACCGCCTGATCGCGCTGTGGGAATGGCGCATCGGCCCAACCCCGTGGCTGTGGATGACCCGCAAAGGCAAAGCTAGCGACAAGGAATAACCAGTATGAACGTCTCCCTTACATCGGCCCATCGCAACGCGGCAATCTGGTATGCGCAAGACGGGTTTGACCCCAC
>CAXNJD010000274.1:0-3398 GCA_964202545.1 Cypionkella sp. | reverse complement strand
CGATGCTGCCCCTGCCGAGCCTATCGAAATTGTCGATTTCGGCCTTGGCCCCGTGGATGCAAAGGTGAAGGTCATCGAATACGCGTCCTTTACCTGCACGCATTGCGCCAGTTTACATGCCACGACCTATCCGCAACTGAAGGCCGAATATATCGACACGGGCAAAATTCGCTTTGAATACCGCGAGGTGTATTTTGACCGCTATGGCTTGTGGGCGGCGATGATTGCCCGCTGCGGCGGCGAGATGCGCTATTTCGGCATTGCCGATATGGTGTTTGAACAGCAAAAAGAATGGTCTGCCAGCGAAGACCCAGCCGTTGTGGTGGAAAACCTAAAGAAAATCGGCCGCGCGGCAGGGCTGGAAGATGATGCGCTGGACGTTTGTATGCAAGATAAAGCCAAGGCCGAAGCGATGATTGCCCATTACGAGAAAAACTTTGCCGCCGATGCGATTGAAGGCACCCCGACCTTTATGATCAACGGCACCAAGCATTCCAACATGTCCTTTGAAGATACGAAGGTTGTTCTTGACGCAGAACTTGCCAAGTAAATGACCCCTCTTGCAGGGATCAAGGTCATCGAATTAGCGCGGATTTTGGCTGGCCCTTGGGCTGGCCAAACCTTGGCCGATTTGGGCGCAGATGTGATTAAGGTGGAATCCCCCGAAGGGGATGATACCCGCCGCTGGGGGCCACCCTTTATGGATAACGGGGGCGAGAAAACCGCCGCTTATTTCTTTGCCACCAATCGCGGCAAGCGGGGGGTGGTGGTCGATTTTTCTACGCCTGCTGGGGCGGCGCAGGTGATTGACCTAATCCGCGATGCCGATGTGGTGATTGAAAATTTCAAACTGGGGGGGCTGGCGAAATACGGGCTGGATTATGACAGCCTGTCCGCGATTAACCCCCGTTTGATTTATTGTTCCATTACGGGGTTCGGTCAAACTGGCCCCTACGCCGGTCGCGCGGGGTATGATTTCATCGTTCAAGGCATGTCAGGCTTGATGAGCGTGACAGGCGAAGCAGGGGGTGCGCCGCAAAAGGTGGGCGTTGCCGTTGCGGACGTGTTCACGGGCGTTTACGCCGCGACTGCAATTCTGGCGGCGATTGTTCAGCGCGGGCGCACGGGGCGGGGGCAGCATATTGATATGTCGCTGCTGGATGTGGCGACATCAGTTATGGCCAATCAAGCGATGAATTATCTGGCCACGGGGGATGCGCCCGTGCAGATGGGCAATGCCCACCCGAATTTGGCGCCCTATGCGGTGTTTGAATGCAAGGATGGCTGGATTATTCTGGCCACGGGCAATGACGGGCAATACCGCAAACTTTGCGATATTCTGGGGCTGGCGGAATGGGCGCAGCATCCGCGTTTCGCCACCAATGCGCTAAGGATTGAGAATAGGGCCGAGATGACGGGGTTTATCACCGCCGCTACAAAGGGTTGGGAGAAAGCGGGCCTTCTGGTGGCCTGCGAAGCGCAGGGTGTGCCCGCTGGCCCGATCAACGATTTGGCCGAGGTGTTTGCCGACCCGCAGGTCGTGGCGCGCGCGATGGAAATTGCCCCTGAGGGGATAAAGGGCGTGCGCAGCCCGATGGTATTCTCGGATGCAGAATTGGCGTTGGATCGGACAGCGCCACGGCTGGGGCAGCATCAGCGGGAAATCCTAGACTGACCAACAAATCCCCCTTGGGCCAAAGTCAAGGCGCGCAGCGCCGCCGGCCCGCGCCCTCCCTCCCGCACGGGAGGGCGCACTTTGCCGTTCGTGCCTAGAACTATAGTAGGGGGGCCTGCACCATAAAGCGTGCAGAACGGGTGGCAGAGCGCCCGCCCGAGGGACTGCGCGGCCCTGTGGTCGGATTGTTGGAAGAATTTAGTTTGCGTGCAGCCGCGCACCGATGACTTTGTGCTGATGGTGGGTGAAATCACGCCCCCTACGCGTTACGTAAACCGATTATCCCTCGGAAAGCCCCTTGGTGCCATGCGCCCCATGCTGGCCCTTGCGCCAATCCATTCGGCCAGATCGGTTTCCGTCCGAGTGCGGCCTGCTGGGTCTTTCCATGACAGCCCATCTGCCAGCGTAAAGGTGGTGGCGTCTGACAGCCCACCGTCTTTATACTTTTGCAGGCGCACACCCTTGCCGCGCGCCATTTCGGGCAGTTCGGTCAGCGGGAAGATCAGCACTTTGCGGTTATCGCCCACTACGGCAACAGTGTCGCCCACCACTTTGCGGCAGACGGCGGTTTTGATACCGTCGCCCAGTGTCATCACAACCTTGCCCGCGCGGGTTTGGGCCAGCACCTCGTCCGAGGGCACGATAAACCCATCGCCAGCGGATGAGGCGACAAGCAGCTTTTCCCCAGCGCGGTGAATTTGCAGGTCGACAATTTCCACATCATTGGGTAGATCGACCATCAGGCGCAGCGGCTCGCCCATGCCGCGCCCACCCGGCAGGTTTGCGCCCAGCAGGGTAAAGAAGCGCCCGTTTGCGCCAATGATCAGTAGTTTATCGGTGGTTTCAGTGTGAAAGGCAAAGCGGGGGCCATCGCCGTCTTTGAATTTCTGCTCGGCGGACAGGTCAACATGGCCCTTCAGCGCGCGAATCCAGCCCATTTGGCTGCAAATCACGGTGATCGGTTCGCGGTCAATCATCGCTTCTAGCGTGATTTCTTCGGCTTCCCCAGCCTCGCTAAACGTGCTGCGGCGCGCGCCTAGTTTGGTGTTTTTGCCGAAATTCTTGCGCACCTCGTCCAGATCGCGGCCAATTTGCTTCCACTGTTTGGCGTCGGACTCCAGCAGCGCGGCCAGCCCTGCACGTTCTTTTTGCAAGGCGTCGCGTTCGGCGATCAGCTCCATTTCTTCCAAACGGCGCAGGCTGCGCAGGCGCATATTTAGGATGGATTCGGCCTGAAGTTCGCTTAATTCGCCCTCGCCTTTGGCAGGGCTGACATAATCTTTTTCATTTGTCGCCCGCGCTATGGTGCGGCCCCATGTCTCGCGCATCAGCGCGGGCTTTGGATCATCGTCATAGCGGATGATGTCGATCACGCGGTCAAGGTTCAGGAAGGTTAGGATAAAGCCTTCTAGCACCTCTAGCCTATGGTCGATTTTCTCCATGCGGTGGGTGGTGCGGCGTAGCAGAACATCGCGGCGGTGGTCAAGAAAGGCGCGCAGAACCTCGCGCAAGCTGCACACCTTGGGCACGCGCCCATCGATCAGCA
Organism: Cypionkella sp.; assembly: GCA_964202545.1. Taxonomy (GTDB): domain Bacteria; phylum Pseudomonadota; class Alphaproteobacteria; order Rhodobacterales; family Rhodobacteraceae; genus Cypionkella. Next base: position 177 of record CAXNJD010000274.1, on the reverse strand, counting down.
CGTTCATGTTCAGCGAAAAGCGGCTTTCCAGATCGGTGACCTTGAACAGCGCGCCCATCAGCATATCGGGCTCCACTGTGCGGGTGCGCGGCTCTAACACGATGCGAATATCATCGGCGGATTCGTCGCGCACATCGGCCAGAAGGGGTACGCGTTTGGTTTGGATTACCTCGGCCA
>CAXNJD010000273.1:0-3406 GCA_964202545.1 Cypionkella sp. | reverse complement strand
CAAACTATGTGTCGGCTGCGAAAGCATCGATGATCTGCTAACATGGCGCGCCGCCCATACGCATTTGTGGCCCAAAGGCACCAATATTCACGTCACCCGCATGTTTCCCAAACGCGTGCACGAGGTGCTGTCAGGCGGCAGCCTTTATTGGATCATCAAGGGCGAAGTGCTGCTGCGCCAGCGCATCCTTGATTTGACCGAAGTGCAGGGCGGCGATGGTATTTTGCGCTGCGCTATCGTTATGGATGCCGACGTGATCCGCACGCAGCCCACCCCGCGCCGCGCGTTTCAGGGTTGGCGGTATCTAGAGGCAGCCGATAGCCCGCAAGATCTGCCCCAAGGAAGGGCCGCCGAGGCACCTTTGCCGCAGGAACTCGCCCGTGCATTGGCCGAAATGGGCTTGCGTTAAATGAAAAACCGCGCGCTGGTTTTGGCCGCTCCCGTCATTTTTCTGATTCTTTGGTCGGCGGGCTATGCCATAGCAAAGCTGGGGCTGCACTATGCCGACGCGTTCACCATGCTGGCTCTGCGCTATGGCGTGGTGATGGTCATCCTGATCCCCTTAGCTTTGATAATGCGCCCGCCCTTTCCCGCCCGCGCCGCCGATTGGGGGCATATCGCGATTGTGGGACTGGTTATTCAGGCAGGGTATTTCGGCCTTGCCTATGCCGCCTTTAAGGCTGGCATGCCCGCCGCGCTGTTTGCCATTATCGTCTGCTTGCAGCCGATTCTTGTGGCCCTTGCGGCACCGACATGGGTGGGCGAAAGGGTCAGCCGCTGGGGGTGGGCAGGCCTTGGCCTGGGCCTTGCCGGCGCGATGGTTGCCGTGCTGGCGCGCGGGAATATTCAGGCGGCCAGCCCGCTTGGCCTTGGGCTTTCGGTTGCAGCGCTGCTCGCGATTTCGGCGGGCACGCTGTGGGAAAAACGCTTTGGCCGCAACCATCACCCTATTGCCAGCAACCTTATTCAGTATGCCGTTGGATTTGCCTTTACGTTGCCCCTCGCCTACGGATTTGAAAGCATGCACATTGATTGGCAACCGCAATTTGTTTGGGTGATGATTTACCTTGTGGTGGGCAATTCGCTGCTGGCGATGACGCTGCTTTTGGCGATGATCCGCGCGGGCGAGGTGGCGCGCGTTTCCTCGCTGTTCTATCTTGTTCCTGCCTTGGCCGCGTTGTTTGCATGGCCGATTTTGGGCGAGGCGATGCCCCCAATGGCATGGGCAGGTATGGCGCTTGCAGGGCTTGGCATCGCGCTGGTGTTGCGCAAAACTTAAAGCCCCAGTTTGGCCAGCAGCTCCGTGCGCACGGGTGCAAGCCCCGCCCAATCGGCGCGCAGGCTGGCGTAAAGCGTGGCTTGGCTTTGATGAATTACCGCGTCTTGCAACACCTTTAAGTGGTTGGCGCGCAGCGTCTCGCCACTGGACGTAATATCAGCAATCGCTTCGGCAGTGCCGTTTTTGACCGTGCCTTCGGTTGCGCCTTGGCTATCGACCAGTTGATAATCGGCCACGCCTTGGGCGGTTAGATAGTCGCGCACCAGCCTGTGATATTTGGTCGCAATGCGCAAACGGAACCCGTGGGCGGCGCGAAAACCCGCGGCCGCTGCATCCAGATCATCGATGGTTTCCACATCAATCCACACGGCAGGCACGGCCAAAATCAAATCTGCATGACCAAATCCCATTAAGGCCAGTTCTTGCACCTGCATCTGCCAATCGGCCAGTTTATCGCGCAGCAAATCACTGCCCGTCACGCCCAAATGGATACGCCCCGCGGCCAATTCGCGCGGAATTTCGCCTGCGGACAGCAGGACGAGTTCCAACCCATCCATCCCCGAAACTGCGCCCGCATATTCGCGCGCCTCACCAGATTGACGCATGGCAAGCCCGCGCGCGCCAAACCAATCAAAGGTTTGCTCCATCAAGCGGCCCTTGGACGGCACGCCAATTTTCAAGGATTGGGTCATAACGTCCCCCGCAAGGCTGCAACCAAATGCGGACGGATCACGCCGCCCACAGCGGGGATCGACCGCCCGCCGCCCAGCACCTGCGTCAAGGCATCATAGCGCCCGCCACTGGCATATGGGGGCAGATCGGCCGCGCCCGTAAAGGCAAACACAAAGCCGTCATAATATTCCATCGATGCGCGGCCAAGGCTTGCCTCAAAAGGCAGGCTGGCCGTGTCCACACCGCGCGCGCGCAGGGCGGCAAGGCGCTGAGCAAAGCGGTTGATTGCGCCATCCAGGCTGGGCATCTGTTGCGCCATAAGCTCCAATTGACCCAAGGCGATATCGCAAGGCGCGACCAATGACAGCAGGGCAGTTAGCAAATCAGCCTCGCCTTCGGGGATAGGCGGGGCTTTGGCGTCTTCTAGCAGGTCATGGGCGCGCTCGGCGATCTCACCCGCTCTGCGTAGGCCGATCATGGGGGCGGCATCGGCGACTTGGGACGCAATGTCGCCGCTAGACAGGCGCTGCAACAGCGCGGTGCGGGCAGGCGTCACAGGGCTGCGGCCTGCAAATCGGTTCAGCAGCGCCAGAAACCGCTGCGGCCGCCATATGTGGCGCAAAAGGGCGGCTTTGCGGGCGGGGGTTGTGCTAAGCCCCTGCACGGCGGCCAGCAAAATGCCCATATCCCCCGTTGCGGCGCGCAAGGGCAGGCCCATGAGCGCGCTTTGGATCAGGGCGAATACCTCGGCATCGGCGGCTTCTGGCGCGCTGCGATCAAACACCTCGAACCCCACTTGCAGATATTCGGGGGGGCGCGCGCCGCTGACATCTGTCAAATGATCTTGGGCGCGAAACACCTCGCCCATATAGCAATAGCGCGCGGGATCGGCCCCGCCCTGAATATGGGCTTGCACAACGGGCACGGTGAAATCTGGCCGCAGCATCATCTCGCCGCGCACAGGGTCGTGGGTAACATAGGCGCGCGCGCGAATGTCCTCGCCATAAAGGTCTAGCAGCGCTTCGGCAGGCAGCAAAATATCAGCTTCTACAGGCTGCGCGCCCGCCGCCTGAAACATTGTGAACAAACGGTCAGCTTCACTGCGAATGGCGGTTTTATATACCATGCGCGTGCTAATTCCCGCCGCCAAGCATCTTTTGCACCGCAGCCACCAGATCGCTGCGCGGCACTTCCACCTGCGCGGGGCGATCTTTCCATTCCTCTAGCGTGGCGTTCTGGGCAATTTGCGCGCCAAGGATCAGGTCTTTCAGAACGATTGTTCCTTTTGCTGCCTCATCCCCGCCTTGGATCATGGCAATGGGGCTGGCGCGCTTGTCTGCGTATTTAAGTTGGTTGCCAAATTGCTTGGGGTTGCCAAGGTAAACCTCGGCGCGAATACCCGCCGCGCGCAAATCCCCAACCATAGCCATATAATCGGCCATGCGATCCCTATCC
>CAXNJD010000272.1:0-3413 GCA_964202545.1 Cypionkella sp. | reverse complement strand
TGGCGCGAAAGGTGGGTTTAAGGCCCCAAAGTGATGCAGGGAATCGCACGCGCGGTCAGGCGGCGGCAGACAAGGGCTGCGGCCTCTTCGGTGAGGCCAAGGAAATTGGCATCAAACCCACCGCCCTTTTCGGTGACTTTGCGCAGGCTTGAACCCAAGGTCGCGCTTTCGACAAGCTGGGTTTTTAGCAAAATACGCTCTGCCGAATCGCTGTTGGAAAAGCGGCCAATATTCACACCCCAATGCGCCCCGCCAGATGTTGAAAGCCGCGTCACCACCTCGCCCATAGCAGGAAGTTCGAGGGCAGGCGGCTGGGTGGCATTGGCCTTGGCGAGCACGGTTTGATCGTCGTAGATTGGGGCCTGCCGTTGGGGTTGGATCGCGTCGATCTGGGCAGCAGGCACAGGGGTTGCCGCAGCCAATTGGACGGCATCTGCAGCCTGAGTGCCGCTGCTACTGGGCGCAGGCACTGCTGCCGTAGCAGCGATTGGTTCGATTGATGGAATCGCTGTGGGCGTTAGGCCTGATGCGGGTTGCGGCCTTGGCATGGGCCGCAGCGTGGCAGCTTCGGCCTTTTGCACGATCACAATAGGCGCGTTGGACACTTCGGCGGCGGCAACGGCAAAGGGCAGATCGGCTGATGTTGCGGCAACGCCAGTCGCCTCAGCCAACGCGCCAGCAATGCCATCGGCCATTTCGGCGACTTGTTCTTGGGCGCCATCGGCCAATTCGGAAAAGTCGGGTCGCGGCATTGGGCGCGGAGAAGTGGTTAGCGTGACCACTTGACGCACGGTTTTGGCCGCACTTCCCAGCCCACCTTGGGGAAGACCATCTTCGACCATGGCATTCGCAAGCAGTTCGTTATCCGCATTGTCAAACTGGGGCGGTGCGGGGGGCTGCTCGCCGACATTGGGTTTAGCTTTGGCAAATCCGCGATCTAGCATCTTGGCCATTTTCGCGTTGCGATCAGCAGTCGAGACACCCCCGAAGACCGTTGCAATCAACCGCACACCGCCCCGTTCTGCCGAAGCCGTCAGGTTAAACCCGGCGGGCTGCGTATAGCCCGTCTTGATCCCATCCGCGCCCTTGTAGGCGTCCAAGAACTTGCGGTTGGTGTTGGCAACATCGGTCAGGCCTGCATCGGTCTGACGGCGCGAGAAGATATTGTAATACTGCGGAAAATCGTAAAACAAATGCCGCCCCAAGATCGACATATCTTTGGCGGTCGACAAATGACCTTTGGCCGTAAGACCAGATGCGTTTTTGAAAGTAGAGTTGCGCATACCCAGCGCGCGGGCGGTGCGCGTCATGCGTTCGGCAAATTTGGCCTGATTGCCGCCAATGGCATCGCCAATGGCTTGGGCTGCGTCATTGGCCGATTTGATCGCGGCAGCACGGATTAGATACCGAAGCTGTATCTTTTGTCCTGCCTTCAGGCCAAGCCGCGACGGGGGCTGTGCTGCGGCATTTTTAGACACTGTGATCATGCTATCAAGGCTTATATGACCCTGCTCGATTTCCTGAAATGCGATATAAAGGGTCAGCATTTTGGTCAGCGAGGCAGGGTGCAGCGGCGTTTCGGCGTTATCCTCGAACAAGGTTTCCCCCGTACGCGCATCCATCATGTGATATGCTTCGGGTGCGGCATATGCATGCGCCGCCACCAGCACCGCGCCCAGCGATACCGAAACGAAAAACGCTATTCTGCGCAGAAAATGCCCAAGCGGGCTGTCTGCCATGGTCATGATGCGCCTGCTACTCTGCCTAAAGCCCCTCTTACGGGGGCATGTGGTAACACGATAGCACGGTCAATTCGTTCGGAAAAGCCCTTATTTTCAAAGGGTTTCAAGGCTAAGTTAAGACAGACTTTTGTCCAGATGACCCTACAGATTGTGGGCGGCTATCAGGCTGTCCACAAGATAGGGCAATTCGGCAAGGCTTTTGATCTGCGCAAAGCGCGAGGTGTCTTGCGGCGCATCTGCCAGTTCCAATGCCCAAGTTAGGTCATGCGGCACGTGCACGCCAAAGCCCCCGGCCGCGATCATCGGCAGCACATCCGATTTCATCGAATTGCCGACCATGACCATGCCCCGCACCTGCGCGCCGTGTTTTTGCGCGATTTGGGCATAGGTTTTGGCTGTTTTCTCGGACACAATCTCCACGCCATGAAACAAATCGCCGAGGCCCGATTGCGCAAGTTTGCGCTCCTGATCCATCAAATCACCCTTGGTGATCAATATCACCTGAAAGCGCTGCGCCATTACTTGAACAGCCTCAAACGCGTGGGGCAGAAGGTCAATCGGGTGGGATAGCATCTCGCGCCCTGAGGCCATGATTTCGGCAATAACGGGGGCGGGAACAGTGCCGCTGGATACTTCGATGGCCGTTTCAATCATCGATAGGGTAAAGCCTTTCACCCCATATCCGTAATGGCCCAAATTGCGCCGTTCGGCAGCCAAAAGCCGCGCGTGCAAGTCTTTTGGCGCGCAATAAGGGGCCAAAAGGGCTGCGAAACGGTCTTGCGTCAGGCGAAAGAACGTCTCGTTCTGCCACAGGGTATCATCAGCATCGAATCCAATTGTTGTGATCATTTGCACCTCTGTGTGCATTTGTGGCAACGCAAGGCCTTTTCGCAAGCGCGAAATGCTCTATACTATGGGTATGACAACTTGTGTAATCGCCCTTCTCCAACCCGTTGCCAGCGCAGCCATGCCTGCGGTTATGGCCGACCGCCCGCAAGATGGCGGCAGCGGCGACACATCTATTTTAACCAAAACCGCGCCAAAAACCGCACGCCCACCGCTTTATAAGGTGATGCTTCTGAATGATGATTACACGCCGATGGAATTTGTCGTGCATGTACTGGAACGGTTTTTTGGCCTTAATCACGCCCAAGCCTTTGATATCATGCTGACCGTGCATAAAAAGGGTCTGGCAGTGGTGGGGGTGTTTTCGGCGGAAATTGCCGAAACCAAGGTCGCGCAGGTCATGGATTTTGCACGCCGCCACCAGCACCCGCTGCAATGCACTATGGAAAAGGAGTAGGCCGCAAGGCCGACCCTGATGAGATCTGCCCGATTTGACATGGCCTTGAATGGCGATGCGTCTTTGCAAGGCGCGGCGGCGATTGTGGTTTTTGGCCCACAGGCCGAGGATGATCTGTCTTCCTTGCCCCGCGATGCGGTAACGATCGTAACTGGGTTCAAGCCCGATTATGACCATTTCGCGCGCCTAGGCTTTGCCGTGGTGGCAGATGGCGCAGATGCGCCGCTGGCCGATTTGGCGATTGTCTGCCTGCCCCGTTCCAAACCCGCCGCGCGCGATATGCTGGCGCGGGCGGCGGGACACCTTGGCCCCAAAGGGCGGCTGATGCTGGACGGGCAAAAGACCGATGGCATTGTTGCGGTGCTAAA
>CAXNJD010000271.1:0-3422 GCA_964202545.1 Cypionkella sp. | reverse complement strand
TCATTATTGCCATCGTCGTGGAAGTCGTCATAGCCGTCTACCGAGAACGCAACGCGGCCGAAATCGCCCGAAATGAACGCTTCTGGTCCGCTGAAAGCGCCGTCTTCATCAGCAAAACGCTCAGTATCGTCTCCGCCGAAGTCAAAGGTTTTACCTGCGGTCATGTCTACCGACGCGCCAAAGGAAATGCCTGCGTCCGACTCAGCAGCAGCTTCAACGCCAAGGTTGAAAGATGTATAGCTTTCAACAGTAGCACCTGCGTCCGAACCAAAACCAGCAGTTGCTTCACCGCTGAAGGTGATTGCTTGTGCTGCTGCGAAGCCAGCGGTCATCCCAAGGATGGTGGTGGCAAGAAGTACTTTTTTCATGTCTTTTCCCTCGTATATTTCAAAGGTGGGGCCCAAATCAGGGGAATCCGATTTGGGTATGCAGTCTGTTTCTACTTTCCCCCGCGCAGTTGCAACGAACTCTGCGGTTTTTCGGCCAAACACGCCAATGATGGTGCAGTCTTGCCACAGTCTTGCCACGCTGGCGGCGCATTTTGCGATGCCGAGTCACCCTTATTAAAGGGTGAAAAGCCTTGGCAGGCTAGGCAGGCTGCGTTACACAGGGCAAGATGTTCATCTGGGGGGTGGCGCTGTGCTGCAGGGACTGGCCAAAATTTCAATTATCACGGCGACTTGCTTGTCTTTGGCGGGCTGCGGCGGGTCGGGTGGTGGGCTGGCCTTTGGGCCGGCAGGGCGCACAGGCGCTGCCGCAGATGCTGCCAAGGCGGGAAACGATACAAGCAAACCACGCTCGACCATATGGGATGTGTTTTCCAATAACGACAACCCCAACAAAACCGTGAACGTGAACAAGTATATCTGGAACGCCTCGCTAGACGTTCTGAATTTTCTTCCCATCGTATCAGTCGACCCTTTCACAGGGGTTATCGTGACAGGCTATGGGGTGCCGCCCGGGGGTGGCCGCGCCTACCGCGCCACAATTTTGGTGCAAGACCCAGCATTGGATGCGCGCAGCCTAAAGCTTAGCCTGCAAACCAAAGGCGGCGGTGCAGTGGCCCCTGCCACCCTGCGCGCCATTGAAGATGCCATCCTATCGCGGGCACGCCAATTGCGTATTGCTGATAGTAAGCTGTAATTTCGCGCCCCAAAATCGATGCGGGCCATCTGGCCTTGCCGCCCGTAGCGGTGTATTTCGGCGGCAAAAGTAGCAAAAGGCCGCCCAATGTCGCGTTACGAGCCCAAATCGATTGAAACAAAATGGCAGTCCGCATGGGACGACGCTGGCGCGTTCACCGCGCGGCGTGATCCTGCCAAGCCCAAATACTATGTGCTGGAAATGTTCCCCTATCCTTCGGGGCGCATCCATATGGGCCATGTGCGCAATTACACTATGGGCGATGTGGTTGCGCGCTTTAAATCCAGCAAAGGCTTTTCTGTTTTGCATCCAATGGGGTGGGATGCCTTTGGCATGCCCGCCGAAAACGCCGCGATGGAACGCGGTGGGCACCCAAAAGATTGGACATACGGCAATATCGCCGACATGCGCGCGCAAATGAAGCCGCTGGGCCTGTCGATTGATTGGAGCCGCGAATTTGCCACCTGCGATCCTGAATATTACGGCCAACAGCCGGCGATGTTTTTGGACATGATGGCGGCAGGTTTGGTGTACCGCAAGAATGCTGTGGTGAACTGGGACCCTGTCGATATGACCGTTCTGGCCAATGAACAGGTGATCGATGGTAAAGGCTGGCGCAGCGGTGCGCAGGTGCAGCGGCGCGAGCTGACGCAATGGTTTTTCAAAATTTCCGATTATGCGGGCGAACTTTTGTCCGCATTGGACGGTCTGAAAGACTGGCCTGAAAAAGTGCGAATCATGCAAGCGAACTGGATTGGCAAATCCCAAGGTCTGCAATTTTCCTTTAACACTGTTGGCGCGCCTGCGGGGTTTGAAACCCTGCCCGTTTATACCACCCGCCCCGACACGCTGATGGGGGCCAGTTTTGCTGCCATCTCGCCCGATCATCCGCTGGCCAAGGCGTTAGAGGCCGCAAATCCCGCGATTGCCGCTTTTGTGGCCGAATGCCGCAAAGTGGGCACCAGTGCCGAGGCCTTGGAAACCGCCGAAAAGGTGGGGATAGATACAGGCATTCGGGTGCAGCATCCGCTTGATCCCAATTGGGAACTGCCCGTTTACATCGCCAATTTCATCTTAATGGATTACGGCACAGGCGCAATTTTTGGCTGCCCCGCGCATGACTCCCGCGATTTTGAATTTGCCAACAAATACGGGCTGGCGATTAAATCGGTGTTCATTGCCGAAGGGGGCGAAGATGCGCCACTGGCCGAAGCCTTCGTGCCGATGAAATCCGAACCCGTGCGGTACATTCGCGGCTTTGCTGGCGATGCCATTCAAACAGGCGAATCGGCCATTGCCGCCGCAATTGCCCATGCCGAATCACCTGGCTATGGCAAAGGCGTCACGCAATACCGCCTGCGCGATTGGGGCATTTCGCGCCAACGCTATTGGGGCTGCCCAATTCCCGTGGTGCATTGTGATGCCTGCGGCGTGGTGCCCGAGAAAAAGGAAAACCTGCCCATCGAACTCCCGTACGATGTCACCTTTGACATCCCCGGCAACCCGCTGGATCGCCACCCCACTTGGCGCAATTGCGCCTGTCCATCTTGCGGCGCGCCTGCACGGCGCGAAACCGATACGATGGACACGTTTATGGACAGCTCGTGGTATTACGCCCGCTTTACTGCGCCGCACGCCAAAACGCCCACCGATGCTGCCGAAGCCGATTATTGGATGAACGTCGATCAGTATATCGGCGGGATCGAACACGCGATTTTGCACCTGCTCTATTCGCGCTTTTTCGCCCGCGCGATGGTGAAAACGGGGCATTTGCCTGCCAAAGCGATTGAGCCATTTAACGCGCTGTTCACCCAAGGCATGGTCACGCATGAAATTTACCTAACGCGCGATGCGCAGGGTCGCCCTGTTTACCACCTGCCCGAAGACGTAACGGATGGGCGGCTAAAGGATGGCACCGCGGTGGAAATCATCCCCTCCGCCAAAATGTCGAAATCCAAGAAAAATGTCGTAGATCCGATGAACATTATCGAAAATTTCGGCGCAGATACCGCGCGTTGGTTTGTGCTGTCTGACAGCCCGCCAGAGCGCGATGTTGAATGGACATCCTCGGGCGCCGAGGCCGCGCATAAACATCTGGCCCGCGTCTGGAACCTGTGTTCGCGCATTGGGGAGATGCCCGATGGTTTTGTGGGGACAGGCGACCGCGACATCGAACGCGCCACGGCCCGCGCCGTGCACGAAGTCACCTACGGCATTGAATCCTTTGCCTTTAACAAAGCTATCGCTAAGCTGTATGAATTCACCAACACACTGTCACG
>CAXNJD010000270.1:0-3429 GCA_964202545.1 Cypionkella sp. | reverse complement strand
GCCAATTTCGGTGCCAGATATCATACCCAAAAGTGCGCCTTTGTCGTTGAGCACTGGCCCGCCCAAATCGTAAGGTGTGACATTGGCGGCAAGGGTTAGCAGGCCCGCCTCGCCGCTTGGCCCACCAGCGGCCTGAATTTGGCCAAAGGTCAGGACAGGTGCTGGCAGGCCTTTGGGCAAGGAGTAGCCCGCAAGAAGCACGCTTGCGCCCGCGCCTAAGTTTTCGGTTGCGGGATAGCCAACGGCCAGGGGAGAGGCTGGCGAGAAGGGGCGCAAAATGGCCGCGCCAAGGGCAGCATCACTGGCCACCAATTCGGCATCTAAAATATTATCAAGGGTGATCTTTGTGCAGGTGGCTACGGCGTCTGCCTGCGTCAACACCATGCCATTTGCATCCACATAAATGCCAGAGACGACGGCCGTGGGTTCTTTCATCGCCATGCCAGCCATCACACCCAGTTTGATGGCATCATCCAGTGGCACAAGGCCAGGGTCTAGAACCTGATCGCCCGTGCTGCGGAATGTGCTGGCAAGTGTAGTTAGGATACGCTGCGCAGTTTCGGCCTGCGCGGGTTCCCACACCAGAAGATAGCCTTTGATCGCGCCTTTGCTGGTTTTGGCGGTTGCGAAAGAGGCGATGGTATCTGAGGCGGCGTTGATGGTGAATTCGCTGTCTTGCAGGTTACGCTCGCCAGTTGCGGGCACATCTTCAAGCGTTTGCAAAAGATCATAAAGGCCCGCCAACGTTTCTGCGTCACCCGGTTCAGAAATCAGCAATAGCCGCAGCTTTGACCCATCTGTGGCCGTGTAATGTACAAAGGGCGGCTCGTAATGATCGAACGCCAGCACGGCCGCAGGCAGGGCAAATTCGATTCCTGCCTCGCCTTCGGTTGTGGGGGTAAAGCCAAAAGCGGCCTCGTCTGCGTTGTGGTTTGCAACCAAGGTGCTGCGTTGCAGGCTGGTTAAAACGCCCGTGGGCTCATACCCCATGGCTGTTTGCCATGCAGCCATTGATGCGCGGCTGCCCCGGCCAATGCTGCCGTCGAGCGCGCCGTCGTAAAAGCCATACCATTGCAAGGACGCCTGCAATTCAGCCTTTTCATCGCGCGACAGGGCCGCCTCGCTGGCCTGCGCCTGATCAATGGTTTCATCTGCGAGGGCAGGGGGTGGTGGAGCTTCTGAAGTTGGCGTCACAGGTTCTGGGGCTGCTAGTATGGCCGAAGGGGCTGCAGTTGCCGCAGCCCCCACGGGCCAGAACTGCGCGCCGTGATCTGTTCCATCTGTGATAAAAGCATCACGCGGGATTTGACCTGCTGCTTTGAAACTGGCCATTTTGCCTGCCGCCTCGGCGGGCGAAAACGGGCCTAAAGTGATAAGATACCACCGACTGCCAAGGCGAAAGCCCGCAACTTCGCCCAAAACGGCGCTGTAGGCGCGGGCGCGATCTTCGGCACTGGCAAGGTCTGGAAGAGCCTCGAGCTGAACCCAAGCTGGGCTTTCTTGTGCGTTCGAAGCTGATATGCCCGAAAACCCGATCAAAGCCAGCACCAAACAGGCCGCCCAAATGCCTCGTATCCCTGCCATCTTCTACCCTTTTGCAGTTGCAATATTTCGAATCTGGTTAAGATTAACAGCGCTTTGCGCCGATGCACGTGGATAATGCAAATCTGCGGGCAAATTGCTGCACAATCGCCTTGTTATAAACTATGCCGCATTGACCCTTTGCGCCCGCTTGCCTATGCAATGCCAAACTTTGATAAGGGTGATCCCAATGGCCGTTTCCAGAAGTGCCCCCCGCAGTTTTCAAGAGATTATTCTGCGCCTGCAATCTTATTGGGCGGATAAAGGCTGCGCCATTTTGCAGCCTTATGATATGGAAGTCGGAGCTGGCACTTTTCACCCTGCGACGACGTTGCGTTCGCTTGGAACCAAGGCGTGGGCTGCGGCCTATGTGCAGCCATCGCGCCGCCCCACCGATGGGCGCTATGGCGAAAACCCCAACCGTTTGCAGCATTATTATCAGTATCAGGTGATCATCAAACCATCGCCGCCAGATATGCAGGAACTCTATTTGGGCAGTTTAGCCGCGATTGGTATTGATGCGAGCCTGCACGACATTCGCTTTGTCGAGGATGATTGGGAAAGCCCAACTTTGGGGGCGTGGGGGCTGGGCTGGGAAGTGTGGTGCGATGGGATGGAAGTGTCGCAGTTCACCTATTTTCAGCAAGTCGGCGGGCATGATTGCAGGCCAGTGTCGGGCGAGTTGACCTATGGTTTGGAACGACTGGCCATGTATGTGCTGGGCGTCGATCACGTCATGGACATGTCGTTCAATGCGCCAGATGCGCCAATTCCGCTGACCTATGGCGATATTTTCCGCCAGACCGAGGAAGAATACAGCCGCCACAATTTTGACGGGGCCGATACGGCGCAATTGCTTCGCCATTTTGAAGACGCAGAAACCGAATGCCAGCGCCTGCTGGATTTCCCGCCCGTTGATCCCAAAACGGGCAAGACCATCATCATGGCCCACCCCGCCTATGACCAAACCATTAAGGCCAGCCATTTGTTTAACCTTTTGGATGCGCGCGGGGTGATTTCTGTCACCGAACGGCAGGCCTATATTGGCCGCGTGCGGGCACTGGCCAAGAAATGCGCCGATGCGTTCCGCCTGACGGATGCGGGCAAAGATGCCGAGGTTATAGCGTGAATGCGGGTAAACTTATCGCAGGTGGCATCGTGCTGATCGGGGTGGCCGCGGGCATATCTATGTATTGGCTGCAGGAATATGCTTATTATACGCCTGCCCAATTTATGGGCGGGCAAGAGATTTTGCTAACCCCGATCGAATCGGGCGTGCCCGAGCCGATTTTGGTGCAAGGGATTGAGGGGATTGATTCTTCCAGCGTGCCGATGAAGTTTCGCGCCTGTTTCACCACGCCAATGACCCAAGCGATGCTGACGGAAACCTATGTGGCCTATCAGGGCGCGGTGCCGCTAACCGCGCCATCATGGTTTGAGTGCTTTGACGCAACTGAAATTGGCGAAGCGTTGGAAGAGGGCACGGCGCTGGCGTTTTTGTCGCAATCGCAAATCGCGCCGCAGATTGACCGTGTGGTCGCGGTATTCCCCGATGGGCGCGCCTATGCGTGGCACCAAATTGCCCCCGATACTGCTCATGCCTATCCAGGGGCCGCGCCTGCTGCGCCCGAAACTCCCGCCCAAACGCCTGATAAGGTAGAGTGATATGGCCGACCTGCTGATTGAACTTTTCTCCGAAGAAATCCCAGCGCGGATGCAAGCGCGCGCGCGGGAAGATTTGAAAACCCTGATCACCAATGGATTGGTCGAGGCGGGGCTAACCTATGCGTCGGCAGGAGCCTTTTCCACACCGCGCCGCCTGACGCTGGCGATTGAGGGGCTGTCGGC
>CAXNJD010000269.1:0-3453 GCA_964202545.1 Cypionkella sp. | reverse complement strand
GCCGAAGATGCGGCAAAGGCGGCGGGCGACCTGGCTGCGGCTGTCGATGCGCTGGGCGCGGCCAAGGGCTTGCGCCAGTTTCGTTTGGCGGAAACGGAAAAATATCCGCATGTGACGTTTTTCCTGAATGGCGGGCGGGAAACCCCGTTCGAAGGCGAGGATCGTGCCATGCCAAAATCGCCATCCGTGCCGACCTATGATTTGCAGCCAGAAATGAGCGCGGGCGCGGTGGCGGATCATTTGGTGGCAGCTATCGAGGCGCGCTATGATCTGATTGTCGTCAATTTCGCCAACCCCGATATGGTGGGCCATACGGGCAGCTTGCCTGCCGCAGTTAAGGCGTGCGAAGCGGTGGATATAGGGCTGGGCCGCGCGCTGGCAGCATTAAACAGCGTGGGCGGGGCGATGATTGTCACCGCCGATCATGGAAATTGCGAGATGATGGTAGACCCGATCACAGGCGCGCCGCACACCGCCCATACTACAAACCCCGTGCCCGTAATTCTGGTGGGCGGGCCTTCGGGGGCAAAGCTGCGCACAGGTGGGCGGCTGGCCGATTTGGCCCCCACAGTGCTGGCGCTGATGGGCCTGCCATTGCCGCCCGAAATGACGGGCGAAAGCCTGATTGCCCCATGAGGCTGGCGCGCGCCCTTGCAATCTGCGCGGCGTTTATCCTGCCCGCGCCCGTGCTGGCCAGCGTGGCCGAAGATGCGGCAAAGGCGGCGGGCGACCTGGCTGCGGCTGTCGATGCGCTGGGCGCGGCCAAGGGCGGCAAAGATCAAATAACGGCTTTGACCCAAACGATCCGCGCCTATGAAGCGGGCCTTGCCGCGCTGCGCGAGGCCCTGCGCCAAAGCGAGCAGCGCGAGGGGGAATTGACCGCCGCCTTCGAGGCGCAGCGGGACAAGATCGCCCAGCTTTTGGGCGTTCTATCGCGGATCGAGGCCGAGCCTGCCCCGATTTTGTTGCTGCATCCTACAGGCCCCATAGGTTCGGTGCGCGCGGGTATGATGCTGGCCGAAGTGACCCCCGCCTTGCAGGTTGAGGCAGAGGCCTTGCGCGCCCAGTTGCAGGAACTGGCCGATTTGCGTGCCGTGCAAAGCCAAGCGGGGCAAACGCTGACGCGGGGGCTGGATGCCGCGCAGCAGGCGCGATCAAATCTTGCTACGGCGATTGCAGACCGTACCGATTTGCCGCGCCGCTTTACCGAAGACACAGAGGCGCTGAAAGAGTTGCTGCAAAGCGCCGATACGCTGGATGCCTTTGCCGCAGGGCTTGCGCTAGACCCTGCCGCCACGGCGGGCTTTGCCAGTGCCAAAGGCAGCCTTGATTTGCCCAGTCTTGGCACAGTGCTGCTGCAGCCAGGTGAATTGGATGCGCGCGGTGTCGGCCGCCCTGGCCTGAGTATTGCCACCCGTCCTGCAGCTTTGGTCACAGCGCCATGGGCCGCGACGATCCGCTATCGCGGCCCGCTTTTGGATTACGGAAATGTGATGATCATCGAACCAGGGGATGGCTATCTTTTGGTGCTTGCGGGGCTACGTGATGTGTTTGGCGAGGTGGGCGAAGTTGTGGCCAAGGGTGCGGCATTGGGGCTGATGGGGGGGGGCGCGAATGACACTGCCGATCTGCTGGCCCCAGCCAAACAAGGGGATCCAAATCAAGCAAGCGCGGCACGCGAGACGGAAACACTGTATATCGAACTGCGCAGTGGCGCAGATGTGATCGACCCAACAGATTGGTTTACAGCCACCGCGCAAGGGCTGTAGACAAGACGAAGGCGCCCCAAGCGGCAACAGGATGAGGACGGCGATGAGAAAATTAGTGATGGCGGCTTTGGGTGGCACTTTGGCAGGGGCGATTGCCGCCAGCCAAATGGCAGGCCCCCTGATGGCACAAGAGGCCGCGCCAGAGTCCAATCTGTTTGAACAGCTGGATTTGTTTGGCGATATTTTTGAACGCATTCGCGGGCAATATGTTGAAGACGTCGATAGCAAAAAGCTGATCGAAGCTGCGATTAATGGGATGCTCACCTCGCTTGACCCGCATTCCAGTTATCTGAATGCCGAAGACGCCGCCGATATGAACACGCAAACGCGTGGCGAATTTGGCGGCCTTGGTATTGAGGTCACTCAGGAAGAGGGCTTTGTCAAAGTGATCTCGCCGATGGATGGCACACCAGCCGCCAAGGCAGGGATCCTGTCGGGTGATTTTATCACCCATGTCGATGGCGTGTCGGTGCAGGGCATCACGCTGGACGAAGCGGTTGATAAAATGCGCGGCGAAGTGGGCACAGATATTGTGATTACCGTGGTGCGCGAAGATGTGGCCGAACCCTTTGATCTGACGCTGACGCGCGAAACCATCAAGATCACTGCCGTGCGCAGCCGCGTGGTGGGCAATGTGGCCGTGCTGCGCATCACCACCTTTAGCGATCAAACCTATTCGGGGCTGGAAGCAGAACTTGCCAAATCTGTTGAAGAAATTGGCGGGATGGAAAAGGTCACCGGCTTTGTCATTGACCTGCGCAACAATCCAGGCGGGCTGTTGAAACAGTCGATCCTTGTCTCCGATGCCTTTTTGGAAAAGGGCGAGATCGTGTCCACGCGCGGCCGCGAGGCGGCAGACAGCACGCGCGAAAACGCGACCCCCGGAGATTTGGCAATGGGCAAGCCTATTGTGGTTCTGATCAACGGCGGCTCGGCCAGCGCATCAGAAATTGTGGCGGGCGCGCTGCAAGATCATCGCCGCGCCATTGTGGTGGGTACAAAAAGCTTTGGCAAAGGGTCGGTGCAAACACTGGTGCCGCTGAAAGATGGCGGGCAGATGCGCCTGACGACGTCGCGCTACTACACGCCATCGGGGCGATCGATCCAATCGCTGGGCGTAATGCCTGATATTGTGGTGAACCAGCCCCCCGTTGACCCAGAAGTTGAGGGCCTAGAGGCGCAGGCGGCAGAAGAGGCTGACAACCAACGCTCGGAAGCTGATTTGCGCGGCGCGATCAGCAACGATTCGATGTCGGAAGACGAGATCAAGCTGCTGGAAGAGGAACGCGCCCGCACCGAAGAGGCCGCCAAACTGCGCGATGAAGATTACCAGCTGGCCTATGCGGTGGACATTCTGCGCGGCCTAAACGCCGTGGCCCCGCAGGAGTAGGGGCGATGAAACCGCTGCCCTACCGGCCCTGCGTCGGGGTGTGCCTGATCAATGAGGCTGGCCTGATCTTTGCAGGCCAGCGCAAAGACAGCACCAGCGGCGCATGGCAAATGCCCCAAGGCGGGATTGATCGCGGCGAAAAGCCGCGCGAGGCGGCGCTGCGCGAACTTTGGGAAGAAACGGGCATCACTGCCGATCTGGTGCAGGTTTTGGGCAAAACGGGCGGCTGGCTGCATTACGATCTGCCGCCTGACTTGCTGGGCACAGTCTGGGGCGGCCAATATCGTGGCCAGC
>CAXNJD010000268.1:0-3476 GCA_964202545.1 Cypionkella sp. | reverse complement strand
TCCGCGCAGGCACGGGCGCGCGCCGCATTGGCCGCATTGTTCAGCGCCTGTGCGAAATTGAAACCTACCGCGCCATGTCGATGCTGGGTCTGCCGCGCGCGCGCACCCTATCTGGCCAACTGAACACGCTTGACCCGCGCTTATCCGCCCTCGTCACGGGGCTTGACGGGCGCGAGGCGGCTGCCCGCCCTGCAGACGCGGCCCTGCACGAGCTGCTTTCAATCGCCGCCGAACTGGAATCGCTGTCGGTCAACAATAATTTCCGCTTTGCCGCGACCAAGGCCTATGAAGCCATCGTGACCCAGCGCATTGAAGCGCTGCGCGAAGTGCGGGTCGCGGGCCGCCAGACCTTTGCCGAGTTTATGATGCGCCGCTATGAGCCCGCCATGCGCACCATTCGCGCGGCCGAGGCCCGCCTGACAGCCATGGCCGAACGCGCCGCCCGCGCGGCAGAACTGCTGCGCACGCGGGTTGATGTGGAACGATCAGCCCAGAACCAAGCTTTGCTGCAAAGCATGGACACGCGGGCCGATATGGCGCTGCGCCTGCAGCATACAGTCGAAGGGCTTTCAGTGGTTGCCGTCAGTTATTACGCGTTGGGACTGGTGGCCTATGTTGCCACCCCCATTGGCGAGGCGCTGCACCTGCCCAAAACCCTGCTGATGGCGGCGGCTGTGCCTGTGGTATTGCTGTTGGTTTGGTGGGGCTTGCGCCGCCTGCGCGCGCGTGTTCTTTAGCCCCAAAAGGGCCATTAAAATGCATATATTACCACTTCCAATTTCTATGGAATTGCCTGCCAAGTATTCTGGGCGACTGCCCCCTGCCTGTGACGTGGTGGTCATCGGCGGCGGGGTGATGGGCGTGTCTGCCGCGCTGGAACTGGCCGCGCGGGGGCAAAAGGTTGTGCTATGCGAAAAAGGGCGCATTGCGGGCGAACAATCTTCGCGCAACTGGGGCTGGATCCGCCAACAGGGCCGTGATTTGGCAGAATTGCCCGTTATGATGGAAAGCCTGTCCATATGGAAAACCCACGCGGAAAAGCTGCCGAAAGATTTGGGTTTTGCCCAGCAAGGCGTGGTTTACCTTGCCCTGACTGCGGCCGAAATGGACGGGTTTGAAACTTGGGCACAATCGGCGCGTGCGCAGGGGTTGCAAACCCAGCTTTTAAGCCGCAGCGATGTCGTTGCCCGCTTTGGCACGGGTAGTAAATGGGTCGGGGGGCTGGAAACCACGTCCGACGCGCGTGCTGAACCGTGGCGCGCCGTCCCACTGTTGGCCGATTACGCCCGCACGCAGGGCGTGCTTTTGCGCGAAGGCTGCGCCGTGCGCCGTTTGGACGTGACGAATGGCGCGATCACGGGGGTATTTACCGAAAGTGGGCGCATTGCGTGTAA
This sequence comes from Cypionkella sp., assembly GCA_964202545.1. Taxonomy (GTDB): domain Bacteria; phylum Pseudomonadota; class Alphaproteobacteria; order Rhodobacterales; family Rhodobacteraceae; genus Cypionkella. The sequence goes on along the minus strand of CAXNJD010000268.1, from coordinate 2,082 downwards.
CCAAGTCGTTGTTGCAGGCGGGGCATGGTCGTCGCTGTTTTTGCGCAATGAAGGCATTGATATTCCGCAGCTTTCGGTGCGATCCTCGGTCGGGATTATTCCTGATCAGCGCCAAACCTATGCAGGTAACGCCGCCGATGACAGCATCGGTTTTCGCGCGCGGATGGATGGCGGCACATCCCTTGCGCCTGGCTTTGCACATGATTTCTACATCGGCCCCGATGCGTTTCGCCACTTTTCGCTGTACTGGCCGCAATTCAAAAAAGACCACCGCGCCACACATCTGCGCGCGATGGCCCCGCGCGGATTTCCCGATGCTTGGGGCACCGCGCGGCGCTGGCGCGCAGATGAGGTCAGCCCCTTTGAGGCGATGCGCATCCTAAACCCCGCGCCCAATACCCGCGCCTTGGCCCGCGCTGCGCGCGATTTTGCAGCGGCCTTTGGCGGGGAGGGCGCACAGTTCAGCCACCAATGGGCGGGCATGATTGATATGATGCCCGATGTCGTGCCCGTTATCTCGAACGTGACCATCGCGGGGCTGACAATTGCCACGGGCCTGTCTGGCCATGGCTTTGGCATTGGGCCCGGCTTTGGCCGTGTGGTTGCCGATCTGGCATTGGGGCGCGAAGTGGGCCATGATTTGACGCGCTTTCGCGTAACCCGCTTTAGCGATGGCAGTGTCATTGCACCTGGCCCCAGCCTATGAACAGCCCCGCCTACTTTGGCCTAGATTTTGGCACTTCAAATTCTACTCTGTCCATCGCAGATGGGGCAAATGCCCATCTGATCGCGCTGGAAGGGGCTGCGGTTACTCTGCCGTCGACCGTGTTTTGGCCCGATGATCGTAGCCCGCTGTCATTTGGCCGTGCGGCAATGGACACCTATTTGCAAGGCGAAGAAGGGCGGCTGCTGCGGGGGTTGAAATCCACGCTGGGCAGCGCGCTGTTTGCCGAGAAAACTCTTCTGGGCGGGCGCATGATTGGCTTTGCCACGGTGATTGAGGCGTTCTTTGCCCATCTGAAAACACACCTTGACCGCGCCCGCGCAGATCGCCCCTTGGGCGGTGTTGTGCTGGGGCGGCCCGTGCATTTTCATGATGGCGACGCCGCCGCCGATGCCCGCGCCGAAGCGGCGCTTGCCGAAATCGCCCGCTCGCTTGGCTTTGACCACGTTGCGTTCCAGCTTGAACCCATCGCCGCCGCCATGACCTATGAGGCGGGGATTTCGGGCGAGGAATTGGTGCTGATCGTCGACATCGGCGGCGGAACATCGGATTTTTCTATTCTGCGCCTGTCGCCTACGCGCGCACGCGCCGTTGATCGCAGCGGCGATATTTTGGCCACGGGCGGGGTGCGTGTGGGCGGCACGGATTTTGACCGCGCGCTATCGCTGGATATGGTGATGCCAACTTTGGGCTATAAGGCCAGCACCAAGGGTGGGGCAGGGCTGATGCCAAACCATTATTTCCTTGATCTGGCAACATGGCATAAGATCAACGCGCTGTATGTGCCGCGCGTCGCCGCCGATATCAAAGCGATGCGGCACGACATCGACCGCCCCGAACTGCTAGATCGTTTTGCCCGCGTGATTGCCGAAAAATCGGGCCATGCGCTGGCCATGCGGGTTGAAGCCGCCAAAATCGCCATCTCAGACGCCGAAGCCGCCCGCATTGTGCTGACCGACCTGACTGGCGGGCCAAACCCCATGGCCACGCAAAGCGCATTTTCGGACAGCGCCGCACCGCTGCTGGCCAAAATCAAAGCGACCATGCTTGATGCTTTGGCGCGCGCGGGCGTCGCCCCCGCGGGTATTGGAACTGTCTTCCTAACAGGCGGCGCGGCCCATATGCCAGCCTTGCGCGCGCTGGTCGAAGATGTGTTTAGGGCGGGGCATATCACCACGGGCGATATGCTGGGATCGGTCGGCGCGGGCCTTGCCCACGAGGCGCAGCGGCGCTTTGGTTAAGGGGCTTTGCCCCTCGGAGCTATCGCTCCTCACCCCAGAATATTTTTAGAGCAAGGAAGGGCCAGACACTCTGCCTGCTTCCTTGCTCTGCAAATATCCTGGGGTGAGGATCGAGGG
>CAXNJD010000267.1:0-3479 GCA_964202545.1 Cypionkella sp. | reverse complement strand
AATGGGCCTGCCAAACCATAGGCCAAAAACACACCAAGGAAGGTTCCCACCAAGGCGCTGCCAATCATTTTTCCCAAAATTTCAGGGGGTTGATCAAGTGATCCCATGGTTTTGATAACACCCAAAACGGCTGCAACAATGCCAAGAGCAGGCAAAGCATCCGCCACAGACTGCAAGGCATGGCTGGAATGAAGCGCATGGTTAAGTGCCGCCTCGACACGTTTATCCAGCACCTCTTCAACCTGATGTGGGTCGTCATAGTTCATGGATGCCGCGCGCAGCGTGTCAGCAATAAGGTCAACCGTTTCGTGATCGTGCTGAATGCGGGGATAACGCGAAAATATCGCCGAATCGTGCGGGTTTTCGATGTGCTCCTCAAGGCCGACAGGATTGGTGCGGGCAAGACGAATCAATTCAAACAAAAGGCACAGCAGATCGCGGTAATCGTCGGGTTTCCATTTTGGCCCTTTGAACACCTTGCCTACGTCTTTCAGCGTGTGTTTAACGGCGGGCAAATCATTCGAAATAAGAAAGGCCCCAACAGCCGCGCCGCCGATCATAATCATTTCAAATGGCAAAGCCGCCAAGATCGGGCCAAGCTTTCCGCCAGCCAGCATATAGCCGCCGAACACCATGACCATGATTACAACGATGCCAATTGCGCCAAACATACCTAAACCCTTTTGCCCAATCCGCCCAGATCGGCGTTGCGCAATCCTTGCACAGCCACGTTAACAAACCTAAAATTAGCCCTTTGGCGCCAAAGCATTACGCCCTGCGATCAGCACCGAAATGGAATAGGCTTGTTCCGGCGTCATGCCCGCCAGAATTGCCGCCGCCGACGCAGGCTGCATACGACTTAGAAAGCCCGCCGCAAATTCGGGGGCCATGGCAGAAAACAGTTTCGCCGCATCCGCTGGCTTCATCGCCTCATAAACCGAGGTCAGCGTGCCTAAATCTTGTTCCGCCGCGCCATCGGCGATTGATATGGTTTTTTTCAAATCGTCTTCTGCCGCGGCCAGTTCGGCCATGCGCTTTTCAATAGCTGCTTCGGCCAATTCCAGTGCGGCCATGCGGTCTGCGATGATTGTTTCGCGGGCGGTTAGCTCTTCGCCGCGCGCCTTTAGCGCTTGGGCCAAGGCGGCTGGCGGTGCCTCGCAATTTGCGGGCTGTGCAGGTAAATCTTCGGTTGGCAGGTCTGAAATTGCCGCCAAGGCGGCCCCCAGATCCGACCCTAACCGCAGCGCGCCAGATGAGGCGAACAGCAGCGCAAGAACAATCAATGACCCGGGCGCGATCTTGCGATACAGGCTCATTCTGCTGCCTCCAAGTCGCGGCCTTCATTGCGGCGGCGCACAAAACGCAGTTTGCGTTCGCCCTCAGAAACAAAGTCATCGTCGCTGTCTGCGGCACCCGGTTTTGGCAAATCATGCAAGGATGCCATCAACAACTCAAGTTGCGCTGCCACTGCTTCGGCCCGCGCGGTTTGGCTGCGCAGCCCGTCGGCCTGCGCATGGGCAGCCCCACGCGCCCCTTCCAGCGCGCGGGTCATGTCATCGACTTGCACCGACAAAACCGCAATCGCACCACCCATTCCCGATTCGAGCGCGGTAAATTTCTTCAGCCGATTGGACAGGACATAGCAGTAAATAGCGGCCCCAAAGGCCCCCGCTGTCATCAGAATATCTGCGATCAATTGCATCTGGGTTTCCTAGTTCAGCACAAATTCGGTAACGAGCAAATCGCGCACGCGCCCATCCCCCGTGACAAGCTGGATGCGCCGCAATAGCTGTGCGCGGATGCGCAGCAGCATGGCAGGTTCGTCCAGTTCGGCGGGATCAATCGCCCGCAAATAGCCGTTCATCACATCAATAATGCGCGGCAAAAGTAGGGTCACATCGGCAGCATAGGCATTGGGCACTTCGATTTGCGAAGTAAATCGCAAATTGCGCCCAGAATCGGCGCTGCCAAGCGAAATCACCAAAGGTTCAATGGGCACAAAGGCGATATCGGGCAGTGGGCTTGCGCTTGGCTCTTGTCCCGCTGTGCCCGCGTGATCTTGGCCCAGAATCAGTCCTGAATAGGTGGCAAAAAAGCCACCTCCGCCCAAGACAAGCGCTAGGATCACCCCAATAATAAGGGGCTTTTTCGATTTCTTCGGTGCCACTTCCTGCGGCTCTTCGGCATCAGCCACGGCTGCCTCCTGATTTTCATCACGCGGCCAGAATACCCAAAGGTCACTAACCGAATGTTAAGACCAATCGGTCAATCTGCGGGTCAGGGCAGAAGTCCAAAGGAGTAAATGGTGCAGAATTTGATCCAAATTTGGCAATCGCTTGATGCGCGGCGTCGGATTATTGTTGCAGGGGCTACGATTGCGGTTTTTCTAGCGATTATCGGGCTATCGCGCATGGCCGCAGCGCCCGGAATGACGCTGCTTTATGCTGGCCTTAGCCCAGCGTCCGCGGGCGAAGTTATTGCTGCGCTGGATCAAAGCGGGGCGGCATACGAAGTGCGCGGCGATTCGAGTTATGTGGATGAGGCGGCGCGCGACAGCATGCGCATGACGCTCGCCAGCCAAGGCCTGCCTGCTGCAGGCGGCGCAGGGTACGAGATTTTGGATGGGCTGTCAGGCTTTGGCACCACATCGCAGATGTTCGATGCGGCCTATTGGCGCGCGAAAGAGGGCGAATTGGCCCGCACCTTATTGGCCACCCCACAAGTTAAATCGGCGCGGGTTCATATTGCGCAGGCCCCATCGCAGCCGTTTCAACGCACTCAAAACCCTTCCGCCAGTGTGACGATTACCTCGATCAGCGGGGCGATTGCACCGTCCCAAGCAAATGCTTTTCGCCATTTGGTCGCCGCCGCAGTTCCGGGCATGTTGCCCAGCGATGTGGCGGTGATCGATTCAGTTGCGGGGCTGGTTGCAGGAGAGGATGATCAACTTGCGCCCAGCGCGATGGGCGATACACGCGCAGCCGAAATGCGCGCCAATGTAGAACGCTTGCTAGAGGCGCGGGTGGGCGCTGGCCGCGCTGTGGTAGAGGTCAGCGTAGATGTTGTGACCGAAAGCGAACAGATCAGCGAACGCACAGTTGATCCGCAGGGGCGCGTTGCGATTTCAACCGAAACCACGTCCAGCACAGGCAGCGAATCGGCGGCGGGCACCGATGTGACTGTGGCGTCTAACCTGCCCGAAGGCCAAAATTCTGGCGGCGATGCGGGCAAATCCGAATCTGCCGAGCAGCAGGAACGCGTGAACTATGAGATTTCCGAAACCACGCGCGATGTCATCAAAGCGCCAGGTGCGGTAAAGAAAATTTCGGTGGCGGTGTTGCTGGATGGCACACAAACCGTGGCCGAAGATGGCACTGTTACCTTCGCCCCGCGCCCCGATGAAGAACTGGCCGTTCTTCGCGAACTGGTCGCCTCGGCTGTGGGGCTGGACGAGGCGCGCGGCGATGTGCTCACGCTGA
>CAXNJD010000266.1:0-3488 GCA_964202545.1 Cypionkella sp. | reverse complement strand
TGGCGCAGAAAAATCGCCGTGCCAAAGGCGGCCTCAATACCATTGAGTGCGGCAGAAACCGCGGGCTGCGACACGCGGGCCAGCGCCGCAGCTTGGGTCAGTGACCGTGTATCGGCCACCCCCAACACAAGGCGCAAATGCCGCAGACTGATCGTCATGTCAGGGCCTGCAACACCAGATCGGCCCGCGCGGCCAGATCATCGGGGCCAGCCTTTAGCCCAAAAGCCGCAAGCTCTGCCTGCCAAGTTGCCGTGGCAATTGCCATGCGGCTTGGCAGGCCCAAATCATCCAGACAGCGGACAACCTCTTGCATTTCGGCCGCGCGGCGCGCTCCGTGCACCATCATCCGTTCTAAATTATAGGCCCCGCGCGCCAGCCAGTCGATACCGCCATCTGATGCTTGCAGCGAGGCAATAACCGCCTGTTCCACCCCTGCTCGGCGCGCCGCCAAAAACGCCTCGGTGGTCAATGCCTCCATCCCCTTGATGATGACGGAACGTAGCATCTTGATGGTTGACGCATCACCGACCTTTGTACCCGCCCCTGCACCATTCATGCCTAACTTCTGCAAAAGCGTTAAAGCAGCTTGCGCATGTGGCCCCGAAACCAGCACAGGCGTTTGGTGCCCTTTTGGATGCACAGGGGCCATGATGGCCATATCAACATAGGCCCCTCCCCCAGCACCGATCACTGCGTGGGCGGCGCGTTTGGTGCTGGGCGCGCAAGAGTTTCCATCCAACCAGAGTGTGCCTTCGGCCAAATACGGCGCAGCAAGGCGCGCCGCTGCAAGCGCCTGATCTGCTGTAACAAGACAAAAAACGGCATCTGCGGCCTTCAACTCCGCAAGGGTACAGGGCTGCGCGCCGCCCGCCTGCATTTGCGCCTGCATTGCGCTTTGGCTCTGGGGGTCATCCAGTTTTGCGTCGTAAGCCAGCAGGCAAGCCTGCCCGCCCAGCCCCTTTGCAAAAGCAAGCCCTGCCTCACCAAAGCCGACAAACCCAATATTTTGCATCTTGCCAATCCTACTATTGTGAAGGCCACCGTGCCGCGCCGCGCCGCATTTTTCAAGCTGCTATAGCGAAAAGTGATAAACAGCGCGCTGGAATTGAATTGGCGTTGCCGTCGCTTGTCGCCATGTTGCGTGCAAAGCAACCGCTTAGGATTTTTGCCATGGCCGCGCCAAAAACTGCCCTTATCATCTCTGCCCATGCTGCCGATTTTGTTTGGCGCTGTGGGGGGGCCATCGCCCTGCATGCGGCTATGGGCTATCAAATCACTGTTGTTTGCATTTCTTTTGGCGAGCGTGGCGAGTCTGCCAAGCTGTGGAAAAAGCCAGGCATGACGCTGGATGTCGTCAAATCCGCCCGCCGCGCCGAGGCAGAGGCCGCCGCCAAGGCATTGGGTGTGCATGATCTGATCTGCATGGATTTGGGCGATTACCCGCTGCGCCTGAGTGATGATGACAAGATGCGCCTTGTCGATTTCATCCGCGCGGTACAGCCTGCCTTTATGATGAGCCACAGCGCCTTTGACCCGTATAACACCGATCATATGTACGCCACGCAAATTGCACTGGAATGCCGCATGATCGCGCAGGCTTGGGGGCATAACCCCGAACAAAAGGTGCTGGGTGCGCCCCAACTGTATCTGTTTGAACCCCACCAAACCGAGCAGATGGGCTGGAAACCCGACACTTTCCTAGACATTACCTCGGTCTGGGACAAAAAGCGCGCCGCCATCGAATGTATGGAAGGGCAAGAACACCTGTGGGAATTCTATACTCGCGTTGCGCAAAACCGCGCCAATCATTTTCAGCGCAATTCGGGCGGGCAATCAGGCGGGCGGGCCGCCCTTTACGCCGAAGGGTTCCAGTCGATGTTCCCCCGCACCGTGGACGAGCTATAATGGGCCGCGTCGCACATCTGGGCCATGTCGAAGTTTATACCGACAAGTTTGATCAAAGCCTTGATTTTTTTACCCGCGTTTATGGGCTGAAACTGTCGGACCAAGACGCCACTAGCGCCTATCTGCGCGCTTGGGATGATTACGAACTCTGCACGATGAAGCTGTCGCGCCACCATACCACGGGGGTGGGGCATATTGGCTATCGCGCGGCATCGGCGCAGGATTTGGCCGAACAAGTGGCGGTTATTCAGGCATCGGGTTACAAAACGCACGGCTGGGTGGATGGTGATTTCAGTCACGGGCGGGCCTTTCGTTTTGAAGACCCTTTTGGCCATGTGTTTGAAATTTATTGGGAAACCCGTAAAGACAAGGGGCTGGGGGACAACGCCCCTGCGCTAAAGAACACCGCAACTGCCTTTACGGGGGCAGCGCCACGGCGGCTTGACCATCTCAACCTGCTCGCCGCCGATGTGGCCGAGTTTCGCCGCTTTATGGAAATCTGTCTGGGTAGCCGCGTGACGGAAATGATCCAGCTGGAAAATGGCCGCACGGGCGGCGCGTGGTTTACCGTCAACAACAAAACCTATGATCTGGCCTGCACCGAAGAACATGGCGATGGCCACGGGCGGTTGCACCACGTCACCTACGCCACCGATCAACGCGAAGACATCCTGCGCGCCGCCGACATCTTTTTGCAAAACGGCGTGCATATTGAAACAGGCCCGCACAAACACGCCATTCAAGGCACGTTCTTTTTGTATGTGTGGGAGCCAGCGGGTAATCGAGTTGAGCTGGCCAATTCAGGTGCGCGTCTGATCTTAGATCCAGATTGGCAGACAGTGGTCTGGAGCGAGGCCGAACGGAAAAAGGGGCAGGCTTGGGGGCTGAAGACGATTGACACCTTCCACACCCACGGCACCCCAGCTGTTCAAAAGGATCATTGAAATGCCGCACGTCATTCAAAACATTCTGCGCGCGCCGCAAGCGGTGATTGACGGGCTGGCGCGCGCTGGCGCCGCCACAGTGCACGAGGCGCAGGGCCGCAAGGGTTGCTTGGCCGCCCATATGCGCCCCATTTATGCTGGCGCGCAGGCGGCGGGCAGTGCGGTGACCATTTCGGCCCCGCCTGGCGATAACTGGATGCTGCATGTGGCAATCGAGCAGCTAAAGGGGGGCGATTTGTTGGTGCTGGCCCCAACTGCGCCGTGTGATATGGGTTATTTCGGCGATCTTTTGGCAACCTCTGCCATGGCGCGGGGTTGCCGTGGCCTGATCATTGACGCGGGCGTGCGCGATGTGCGCGATCTAACCGCCATGGGGTTTCCCGTTTGGTCGCGCGCCATTTCTGCACAAGGCACTGTCAAAGAAACGCTGGGCGATGTGAATGCGCCAATTGTGTGCGCGGGCCAGACCATTCATGCGGGCGATATTGTGGTCGCCGATGATGATGGTGTGGTCGTTGTGCGGTACGCCGAGGCTGACGCCGTTTTAGAAGCCGCAAACAAACGCCTAGCCGCCGAGGAGGCCAAGCGCGAAAAGCTGGCCGCAGGCATTCTGGGCCTTGATCTATATAACATGCGCCC
>CAXNJD010000265.1:0-3498 GCA_964202545.1 Cypionkella sp. | reverse complement strand
GACATGAATATTGGCCTTTTTGCGGCGAAAATCCACTTGGCATGGAGAATGCTGTCTGGGTTAACCTAAATCAGCAACATGGCTTTTAAAAAAATTCTATTTATTCAGTAAGTTAGACTATATACTTAGAACGCTATTCCGCCACAGATTCGCCTTGAAAAATCGATCTCTGGTTAACGATCCGGCGCAGATTGTTTCTTTTTCTCCCCAAGTTTCCTGACCTAAAGTACATTAATTTGCCGAAAAGTGTAGGAAAGTTTTTCCAAAAGGGGTCGAAAAATGATCTTGATGCGAATCAAATCCATTCGAGTGCGAAGATAGTTGTTGCGCGTGACTGTGCGCGCAGGCTGGCAGGCTCACTGTGCGATTTTCTTGGCGAACAACCAAGCCAAGGGCAGCGGCAAGACTGCGCCAAGGGCGGCCGCCGCAAAGATATTCTGCGCCGTTGCCATGATCGCGCTTAGAAAAATAACCGCTTCAATACCTGCCACGTTCGTCCTAGCAACCGCGCAAATAATCAGTGTCAGACGTACCATTTTGGGGCCCGTTCGGAATGTTAGCGGCAGATTTTGATAAGCCTGCCGCAATGGTGAACTTAACTGAAATCATACTCAGGCTTTCAGGAACTCGCCATCCGACAAGCCAATTGCGCGGCTGAATGCGCCCTGCCCGTAAGCCCACCAATCTTGCCAAGCAGGGCACATCTGCGCGCGAGATCGCGCATGCGAGGGGCGATTGCCAGATCATCGCGCCATGGAATCATCCCTGAAACATGATGCAGGGACCGCTCGTTTGTGTTCGGCATAACTTTAGGACCGCGTTTCACAAATGGCAAAGGCCCCTTTCCTGTGGCATCAGGAAAACTCCTGCGCTAGCGTACCGCAAACATTACAGGAGACCACATGTTCCGCGCCCTTATTCTGGACAAATCCGATGACACAGCCGCCGCCCATATCCGCGAGTTGGACGACAGCGCCCTTCCCGCAGGCGAGGTGACCATTGATGTGGCTTTCTCGACACTGAACTACAAAGATGGTCTTTGCCTGTCGCCAAATGGCGGAGGTCTGGTGCGCGCCTATCCCCATGTGGCGGGAATTGACTATGCAGGCACTGTGCGCAGCAGCGATGATCCGCGCTATAAGGCGGGCGAAGCGGTGGTGCTGACAGGCTGGCGCGTAGGCGAGGTGCATTGGGGCGGGTACTCCGCGCGCGCGCGCGCCCGCGCCGACTGGTTAGTACCCCTGCCTGCGGGCCTAACGCCGCGCCGCGCGATGGCCGTTGGAACCGCTGGTCTAACCGCGATGCTGGCCATTCAGGCGCTAGAGGATCACGGGCTAAACCCTGATCAGGGCGAGGTTTTGGTGACTGGGGCCGCTGGCGGTGTCGGCTCGGTCGCGGTCGCGCTGCTGGCGGCACTGGGCTACCAAGTGGCGGCAGTCACAGGGCGGCCAGATACGGAAGACTATCTACGCGGCCTTGGCGCGGGGCGGATCATCGCGCGCAGCGAATTGGCCGAAACAGTCAAGCGCCCCCTTGAAGCAGAGACTTGGGCGGGCTGCGTGGACGCCGTGGGCGGGGCAATGCTGGCGCGGGTGCTGGGGCAAATGAAACATGGCGCATCGGTTGCGGCCGTTGGCCTTGCGGGCGGGGCGGGCCTGCCTGCCAGCGTAATCCCGTTTTTGCTGCGCGGCATAAATCTTTTGGGAATTGATAGCGTGATGCAGCCTTTTGCTGCACGCCAAAAGGCATGGGCGCGCATCGCGGCCAGCCTGCCGATGGACAAGTTAGACGCGATGATCCTGCCCGCAACCCTTGCCGATGTGCCTGCCCTTGGTGCGGCCATTTTGAAGGGCGAGGTGAAGGGCCGCGTTGTCGTCGATGTAAACGCCTAAGCGCCGCGCCGCCCGCAATGGCCCCCGCTGCAAATCCGCGCCTGAGCATCCGCATCGTCTTTGACGAGACGGGGTTTTTTGGCCCTGGCAAAGCAGATTTGTTGGCGGGGATTGCGCGCACAGGCTCTATCGCCGCCGCTGGCCGCGACATGGGGATGAGTTACAAGCGCGCTTGGGATTTAGTGCAGGCTATGAACGCCATGTTCGCAGCGCCATTGGTGGCCATGGCGCGTGGCGGGGCCAAAGGCGGCGGCGCGACCCTAACGGACCAAGGGGAAAGGGTTTTGGCGCTGTATCACCATGTGCAGGATGCAGCCCTAGGCGCGGGCGATGCAGCACTTCGGGAACTGGCAGCAAAGCTATCCGATATATAGCACCGAAAATATCGCTTGCAGAGCTGTGGCTGGTGCACGATATATTTTTTCAAACATATGCCTTTGCGCAGCCCTGAACCGAAAAGCCCAAGTCATGCCCTTTGCCCGCTGGATTTTTGCCGCTGCCTTATCCCTTTCCCCCATTCAGGCCATTGCCGAAAACGTCACCGTTTTTGCCGCTGCCAGCCTAAAATCAGTTTTGACTGCCGTGGGCGAGGTTTGGAGCGCGCGGACGGGCAACGCGGTGACCTATTCCTTTGCCGGCACGTCGGCATTGGCGAACCAAATCGCCCAGGGCGCGCCTGCGGATGTGTTTATCTCTGCATCTGCCGATTGGATGGATAAGCTGGCGAAAACCGGCGACATTCGCGCAGGCACCCGCCGCGATATTTTGGGCAATAGTTTGGTATTGATCGCCCACGGCGCGGGCGCAGTCCCTGTGACGCTGGACGAAAACCTAGATGTGGGGGCGCTGCTTGGGGGCGGCAAACTGGCGATGGCGCTGGTCGATAGCGTGCCCGCTGGGCAATATGGCAAAGAGGCGCTGACATCGCTCGGCCTATGGGACAATATCGCAGCCCAAGTGGCGCAAGCCGAAAACGTCGCGGGCGCGCTGAATTTTGTCAGCATGGGCGAGGCCCCTTTGGGGATTGTCTATGCAACTGATGCTAAAGGCGCGGCCGATGTCTCCGTAATCGGTACCTTTCCAGCAAGCAGTCATGGACCCATTACCTACCCTGCAGCCATCACATCAACCAGCGCCAGCGCGCCAGCGGCAGATTTCTTGGCTTTTCTGACGTCGGGTCAGGCGGGCGAGATTTGGCTAAACGCGGGATTTGTGGTTTTGAAATGACAGATGCGGCAGGCTGGCTTGGCCCCGAGGAATGGCAAGCGGTGCGCCTGTCGCTGCACGTGGCGGCGTGGGCGACCGCTGCCAGCCTGCCTTTGGCGCTGCTGGCGGCCTATGCGCTGGCGCGGTGGTCTTTCTGGGGTAAATCCCTGCTAAACGGGATCGTGCATTTGCCGCTGATCCTGCCGCCTGTCGTCACGGGCTATATCCTGCTGCGCGTCTTTGGGCGGCGCGGGGTTTTGGGCGCGTGGCTCGAAAACACGTTTGGGATTGTTTTGTCCTTTCATTGGACAGGCGCAGCCCTTGCTGCCGCTGTCATGGCCTTTCCCCTGACAGTGCGCGCCATTCGCCTGTCGATCGAGGCGATTGATACGCGCACGGA
>CAXNJD010000264.1:0-3526 GCA_964202545.1 Cypionkella sp. | reverse complement strand
CTGTTAGTGTCACTCTGCGCCCCCTGTCAGCCCATCAACGACCGTCTGCGTGGTAACGCGCAGCAGATCAGCATAACTGGGCACAGGGCCATCGGCCGCAGATAAGCTGTCCACATAAAGCACCCCGCCAAATCGCGCGCCCGTTTCGCGTGAGATTTGGCTAGCGGGATCATTATTCACAGTGCTTTCGCACAACACGGCGGGAATGGCGTTTTCGCGCACCACGTCAATCACGCCGCGCACCTGCTGTGGTGTGCCCGTGGCATCGGCGTTGATCGGCCAAAGATAGGCCTCGCGCAGGCCCAAATCGCGCGCAAGATAGCTGAACGCCCCTTCGCATGAAACCAACCACCGTTGCGCATCGGGAATAGCATCGATCTTGGCCTTCAGGGGGGCAATCTCGGCGGTAAGTTTGGCCTTATAGGCGGCAGCATTGGCGGCGTATGCGCCAGCATTGTCAGGGTCGCCCACTGACAGGGCATTTGCGATATTGTCGACGTAAATCATTGCGTTATCAAGCGACATCCACGCGTGGGGGTTGGGCTTACCCTCGTAAGACCCCGCGCTGATGGGCAATGGCGCAATGCCGTCTGATACAACGGCGTCGGGAATATCGCCCATGTTTGATAGGAATTGTTCAAACCAACGTTCCAAATTCAGCCCGTTCCACAAGATCAGATCTGCATCAATCGCGCCGACCAAATCTTGCGGTGTCGGCTCGTACCCGTGTATCTCGGCCCCTGGTTTGGTAATGGAAACAACTGTGGCGTGTTCCCCCGCCACTTGCGCTGCCATATCGGCCAGCACGGTAAAGGATGTCACTACCTTAAATTCGTCCGCCAGAGCGGGGCATGTAGCCAGTGACAGGGCCACAGTCAGCAACATGTTGCGCATCATAAAGTTTCCCTCCAGATTTAATGATAATGAGAACGATTTGCGAAAAGTCAAGTGTTGAGAGCGATTCTCATGTCTTGAGCGGGCGATTGAATCCGTGCTAGGTTGCATTCATGAACAATGATGCCCAGCTAGAAACCGATTTGCGCGCCGAGGGCGTGCGGGTGACGCGCCAGCGGCTTGCGATTTTACATGTGCTGCGCAGCGCGGCCGACCACCCCCGCGCCGAGGAACTTTTGACCCGCGCCAAAGAACAGGACCCATCGGTCAGCCAAGCAACTGTCTATCGCACGCTTGCCATGCTGGAAAAGGCAGGCACGGTGCTGAAAAACGAATTTGATGGCGCGGGCGCGCGGTATGAATTGGCCGGCGGCGCGCATCATGACCATCTGATCGACTTGGATACTGGCGAAGTGATTGAATTTCACTCGCAAAAGATCGAACGATTACAGGCCGAAATTGCGGCCGAACTGGGCTATGATATCGAATGGCATCGGCTGGAACTGTATGGCCGCCGCCCAAAGGCGGGCTAATTTTGCCATCACGCGATGATCACGTTCGCTTGCGCGGGGCGAAACATCTGTGCAAATCCGTTGCCGTAAGGAGATGTTTTGCGACATAAGCGCAGCAACAGCCAAGCATTGGATTACATTTTGAAAAAGCCCGTTCTTTTGATTGCCGCCCTTGCGCTGATCACAGCATTAATTGCGGCGCTGCAGGGACAATCGTTAGATTTGGACAGTTTGCGCGAAGGGCTGGCGCAGGTAAGGGGTTGGCAGCAAGATCAGCCGCTAGCCTTGGCGGCGATTTTCTTTTCCACTTACGTGGCCGTCACGGCCTTGTCTTTGCCTGTTGCGGTTTGGATGACCCTTGCCGCAGGGGCGCTGTTTGGCTTTTGGCAGGGGTTCGTCATTGTATCTTTTGCCGCCAGCATTGGGGCCACACTGGCATTTTTGGCCGCACGATATTTGCTGCGCGATATGGTGCGGGCGCGGTTTGGCGCGCGGCTGGCCAGCATCGACCAAGGCATTGCCCGCGATGGCGCGTTTTATCTGTTCTCGTTGCGAATGATCCCAGTTGTGCCATTCTTTATCGTCAACTTGGCGATGGGCCTTACGGGAATTTCCACCCGCGCCTATTTTTTCGCCAGCCAATTGGGCATGCTGGCGGGCACGGCGGTATATGTGAACGCGGGCACGCAACTGGGCAAACTGACCTCGGTTTCGGGCATTGTTTCGCCGCCAATCCTCATCTCATTCGCCCTGCTGGGCCTGTTTCCATGGAAAGCGCGTTTGATCATGTCGTATCTAAACCGCCGCAAAGTTTACAAAGGCTGGACGCGCCCAACCCGATTTGACCGCAATTTGATTGTGATTGGAGCGGGTGCGGCAGGTCTGGTGTCTGCTTATATCGCGGCGGCGACCCGCGCTAAGGTGACGCTGATTGAAGCGCATAAAATGGGCGGGGATTGTTTGAATTATGGCTGTATCCCGTCCAAAGCGCTGATTAAATCGGCCAAACTGGCGCATCAGATGCGGCATGCGGGCGATTATGGCCTAACCGATAGTGCGCCCGCAATTGATTTTGCCAAAGTCATGGCGCGGGTACAGCAAATCATCGCCAAAATTGCCCCCGCCGACAGTGTCGAGCGCTATACGGGGCTCGGGGTTGAGGTGCTGCAAGGCTATGCCAAGTTTATTGATCCGTGGACAGTGGAAATTTCCCTAAATTCGGGCGGTGTGCAGCGGCTTACGGCGCGCGCGATTATTATCGCCACAGGCGCGCGCCCCTTTGTGCCGCCTTTGCCAGGCATTGATGATGTGGGCTATCTGATATCAGATACCCTGTGGGACGCGCTAAAAGCCCATAGTGCCGTGCCCAAGCGGCTGGTGGTTTTGGGCGGCGGGCCGATTGGCTGCGAACTTGCCCAAAGCTTTGCGCGGTTGGGTTCGCAGGTCACCCAAATTGAAATGGCCCCGCGCCTGATGGGGCGTGAAGACGCCGATGTTTCGGCCATTGTGCGGGCATCGCTGCAGGCAGATGGCGTGCAGGTTCTGACAGGCCACAAGGCGCTGGCCTGCGGGGTGAGCGAGGGCGAAAAATGGATCGAGGTTGAGGAAGGCGGAGAAACGACCCGCATCGGCTTTGACCAAATCATCGTCGCAGTTGGCCGTGCGCCGCGTCTAACGGGCTTTGGCCTAGAAGAATTGGGCATCAAAACGGGCCGTGTGGTGGAAACCAACGAATACTTGGAAACCCTGTTCCCGCATATTCTGGCGGCAGGCGATGTGGCTGGCCCATATCAGTTTACCCACACTGCCAGCCATCAGGCATGGTTTGCCGCAGTGAATGGCCTATTTGGAACATTCAAACGTTTCAAGGCAGATTACCGCGTTATCCCTTGGGCCACTTTTACCGACCCCGAAGTTGCCCGCGTTGGCCTTTCAGAATCCGAGGCCGTGGCGCAAGGCATCGCGCATGAGGTGACCCGTTATGACATTGGCCATCTTGACCGCGCGATTGCCGACGGGGCGGCAAATGGCTTTGTAAAGGTGCTAACACCTCCAAAAAGTGATAAGATCTTGGGCGCCACTATCGTTGGGGCCCAGGCGGGGGATCTTATGGCTGAATT
>CAXNJD010000263.1:0-3526 GCA_964202545.1 Cypionkella sp. | reverse complement strand
GATCCGCCTGATTGAGCCAAGTGCTGGCCAAGTTCATATGCTGGGCCGCGAAGTTTGCGCGCTCAATACCCGCGATTTGCGCAGCTTTCGCGCCCAAGTGGGAATTGTCTGGCAGCGCCACAATCTGGTGCCGCGCCTGTCGGTTTTATCGAATGTTATCCACGGTGTGCAGGCCCGTATGTCTGGCCCGCGCGCGTGGTTTCAGGCCCTTGCCCCTGCCGAAGTGCGCGCCGAGGCGATGGCATGTCTTGACCGCGTTGGTCTGGCCGACCGTGCCAGTGCGCGCGTTGACAGCCTTTCGGGCGGGCAGCAGCAGCGCGTGGCCATTGCCCGCAAGTTAATGCAGCGCCCTGCGTTTTTTTTGGCAGACGAGCCTGACGCCAGCCTTGATCCGCAAACGGGCGAAGAGGTGATGGCGCTGCTGCTAAGCCTTGTGCGCGAAAAGGGGTTGTCGCTCTTGATGATCTCGCATCGTTTGGAACACACACTGGAATTTTCTGACCGTATCTTGGGCCTTGCCCAAGGGCGCATCGCGCTAGATTTGCCAACCGCGCAGGCAGATGCCGCGGGTTTGCGGCGGTTTGTTGATCATCCGGAGCCTGCATGACCACCCCCAATGTGCCTTCGACGCGTGCGCCCCCGTCCCGCTTTTCTCATCGCAGTTTGCCCGAATATGTGGGTATTTTGTTGGTTCTGGGGTTGGTCATTTCATCTCTAATGGCGACCGCACCCGCGCTGGACAAGCTTAGCCGCGGTATTGCGCGCCTATTTGCGCCCTCTGGCATGTTGATGCAGATGTTCCCGCCCGATTTCACCCGCATCGTGCCGATTGGTTGGAAACTGCTGGAAACGCTGCAAATGGCAGTGGCAGGGTGCTTTTTGGGCCTGATTCTGGCCGTGCCCTTTGCCATTTTGGCAACGGATCGCCTTTCGCCGCACCCTGTCCTGCGCCAAGTTGCCCGCGCTGTAATTGCGCTGTTTCGCACGGTGCCCGATTTGGTTTGGGCGATTATCTTTATCATCATCGTGGGCCTTGGCCCCGCTGCGGGCGTTATGGCGATTATGGTTGATAAAATTGGCTTTGCAGGCCGTTTTTTCGCCGAAGCGATGGAGGAAACCGATGTTGGCCCCCAAGACGCGTTGCGCGCCATTGGGGCGGGCCGCATGGGCATGATCGTATCGGCGGTTTTTCCCGCCTGTTTGCCATCCTTTACCGCGACATCCCTGTTTGCACTGGAAAAATCTGTGCGCGGATCGGCGGCCTTGGGACTTGTGGGGGCAGGGGGTATTGGGGTGGATTTGAAAGTTGCTTTTGATCTGTTCAATTATGACGAGGCGCTGGCGATTATTCTATTGATGCTTGCACTTGTGATTGCTGTCGAACAAGGTTCGGGCTGGATTAGAAAGAAATTGATATGACGATGACGGCCACAGACACAGCGCATCTGTATTGGAACACTCAGTGGCAGGCGGCGGATTCATCCTCGCCTTGGGCCACAGCCGAGCCTTGGGTTATCGATCACGCCCGCAGCCTGCCGCCAAACAGCCGTGTTCTTGACCTTGGGGCAGGGATTGGGCGGCACGCCTTGGCCTTTGCGGCGATGGGGCATCAGGTTTGGGCGCTGGACGCTGCCGAGGCGGCGATTGCCGCCATTGATACGGGCGCGCAGGCACAGGGACTGGATATAGCCACGGCTTTGGGAGCAATGACAGACCTGCCCTACGCGGATGGGCAGTTCGATCATGTGCTGTCGTGGAACGTGATTTATCACGGGGACGAAAGCATCGTGCGCCGCTGCATGACAGAAGTTGCGCGGGTCACCAAAACAGGCGGCACGTTTATGGCAACTATGCTGTCGGCGCGCCGCGTTCCTGTGGAGCGCGCCCTTGCAACAGGCCGCGAGATCAGCCGCAATACATGGACATTCGACGGCCCCGGCGACAAAGTGCATCCGCATTATTTTTGTAATGCCGCCGATCTGATTGCCCTAATGCCCGAATTTGAAATGCTAATCCTGTTTGACCGCGCGCATGAAAAGCCAGGATCGTGGCACTGGCACCTATTGGCCGAGAAGCTGTAATGACTGCTGAATTTATCGAAGGTGCCAGCCTTATTCTGGAAGACCGCATTGAAACGGGCGATTTGCGTATTGAAGATGGGCTGATCACAGGCATTGACGTCGCGCGCGATGGTGCGGTGGTGATCAATGGTCGCGGGCGTTTTCTGGCACCTGCCTTTGTCGACATTCACGGCGATGCGTTTGAGCGCCAAATCATGCCGCGCCCGGGGGTGACTGTGCCGATCCAAACAGCGCTTTTGGAAACAGACAGGCAATTGGCCGCCAATGGTATTGCAACCGCCTATCATGCGCTGACCCTGTCATGGGAGCCGGGGCTGCGCAGCGTGGAAATGGGCTGGCAGGTGGTGCGCGCGCTGCAAGATTTGCGCCCGCGCCTGACCGCCGATAACCGCATTCAACTGCGCTGGGAAACGTTCTGCCCGCAGGCAGAGCCGCTGATTGCGCATGTTCTGGCGGGCCCAGACCGCCCTGCGCTGGCCTTCAATGATCATACCACGGCGGCCCTGCTGCACCCCGAAATCGCCCTGCATGACCGCCCGTTTGACCTGATCGATGATTACCCGATTACCGATATGGCGGGCGAGGCTTTTGCCCGCAAAGTGACAGATCGGGCAAAGCGCGCGCATATGAGCGCGGGTGATTATGTCGCAATGATTACAGATATTTGGGCACAGCGCGGCGCGGTGCGCGCAGACATTGAACGTATGTCCGCCCTTGCGCGCGCGCACGGCGCGCCCATGCTTAGCCATGATGACAGCCAAGTGCAAACCCGCGATTATTACCGCGCGCAAGGGGCCCAAATCGCTGAATTCCCCATGCATGAGCGGGTTTTTCTGGCGGCAAAACAGGCGGGCGATGGCATTGTTCTGGGCTGCCCAAATGCCATGCGCGGGGGCAGCCATTTGGGCAGCCCAAGTGCAGGGCAGATGATCGCGCACGGGCTGTGCGATATTTTGGCATCTGATTATTACTACCCCGCCATGCTGGGCGCGATGGTGCGCCTGAACGCCGATGCTGTGGCACCACTGGCCGCGCTGTGGAAATTGGTGTCGGCCAACCCCGCCGCCGCGATGGGACTGCGCGATCGCGGCCGTATTGCGGCGGGCCTACGCGCTGATTTGATGCTTCTAGATTGGCCAGACGGCCAAGCCCCT
Organism: Cypionkella sp.; assembly: GCA_964202545.1. Lineage (GTDB taxonomy): Bacteria > Pseudomonadota > Alphaproteobacteria > Rhodobacterales > Rhodobacteraceae > Cypionkella. The sequence continues at coordinate 291 of CAXNJD010000263.1, read as the reverse complement.
GCAACACTGCGCACATGGGTCAGCGGGCGCGGCGGTTACAGCGCCTTGCACTAGGCGAGAGTGTTGCGGTCGCGAACGTGGAGGGCGCGAACAGACCTTTAACTGTCGCAGTCTGTGCGGACTTATCGGGTGATTGGCTGCCTACTTATCCCAATTGGGAGGGCCGCTATGAACGAGCATCGCAGATCGGGCCGCGCCGCGCGCCAGTTTGAACGCGCGCAAAAAGGGGGCGGTTTGGGCCGCCCCTATATCATCCGTAACATCCCCACTTATGATATTTTGTCCGAAGAA
>CAXNJD010000262.1:0-3564 GCA_964202545.1 Cypionkella sp. | reverse complement strand
TTTGGCAGCCTTGCAGGCATTGCCCATGAAAAGGCCAGCATTCTTGATGGGCTGCGCTTAGGCGGAGTTGCTGTGCTGCCCATTGGCGGCGATCTTGCGCCTGAACTTTCAGATATTCTGTTGGCCAAAGCGCGCGCGGTGGACGGGCAGATCGTGACCTTTGGCGCGGCCGCGTCTGCGGATTATGTTTTGACGCGCACCGCCTTCGCGAATGGTGCAACAGTGGTTCAGGCGACGCATAAAGCCCGCCCGATGCTGTTCAAACTGTCGGTGCTGGGCGCGCATTTTGCTGCGAACGCTTTGGGTGCTGTTGCAGTATCAGATGCTTTGGGGTTGGACCGCATGATCGCGCTGAATGATCTGGGCGCATGGTGCCCGCCTGCCGGGCGCGGCGGGCGAGAGACGATTGTGATGGATGTGATTGAAGGGCTTTCGTTTGAATTGCTAGATGATGCCTTCAATGCCAACCCCGCTTCGATGGCGGCGGCGCTGGATGTGTTGGCAGCATCAAGCCCCAAACATGATGTTGGCCGCGTGGGCAATGGGCGGCGTATTGCAGTGCTGGGCGATATGCTGGAACTGGGGCCAGATGAGATAGCGCTGCATAGCGCGATTGCGCAGCATCCCGCGCTTGAAGCGATTGATACTGTGCATTGCGTGGGCCAGCGGATGCAGGCGCTGTGGCAGGCGTTGCCGCGTGCAAAACGCGGTGAATGGGTGGGCCAAGCAAGCGATTTGGCGGCGCGGGCACGGGGCCTGATTGATGCGGGCGATATTGTTTTGGTCAAATCATCCAAGGGCACAAAATGCGCGCTGATTGTTGACGCCCTGCGTAAATTGGGGCAGTCAGCACCCAGCGATAAGGGAGAGGCATAATGTTCTACTGGCTGGCCGAATTTTCAGATGGCGGCGATTTTTTCAACCTTTTTCGCTATATCAGCTTTCGCGCAGGCATGGCTTTTGTCACCGCACTGGTCTTTGGTTTTGTCTTTGGCCGCCCGCTGATTGATATGCTGCGGCGCAAGCAGGGCAAGGGACAACCGATCCGAGACGATGGGCCAGAGGGCCATTTGGCCAAAGCAGGCACGCCCACGATGGGGGGGCTGCTGATTTTGTCGGCGCTGATGGTGGCAACGTTGCTGTGGGCGCGCTTGGATAGCCCCTATGTGTGGATTGTCGTGATGGTGACTATTGCCTTTGGCCTGATCGGCTTTGCTGATGATTATGCCAAAGTGTCTAAACAGAACACCAAAGGTGTATCTGGCCGCGTGCGCATGGCGGCGGGGCTGGCGATTGCGCTGATGGCCACTTATGCGGCATCTGCCTTCCATCCTGCTGATCTGTCCTACCAGTTGGCCGTGCCCTTATTCAAAGATGTGCTGGTCAACCTGTCGTGGTTTTTCCTGCCCTTTGGCATGGTTGTCATTGTAGGGTCTGCCAATGCGGTTAATCTGACCGACGGGCTGGACGGGCTTGCCATTATGCCTGTGATGATTGCGGCAGGCACGCTTGGCATTATTGCCTATGTGGTGGGCAACGCCAATTTCACCGAATATCTGGGCGTGCATTATGTGCCAGGCACGGGGGAATTATTGATTTTCGCATCCGCCTTGTTTGGTGCGGGATTGGGTTTTTTGTGGTATAACGCGCCTCCCGCTGCGGTGTTCCTGGGCGATACGGGCAGCCTTGCGCTGGGCGGGGCGTTGGGCGCCATTGCGGTTTGCACCAAGCACGAGATTGTTTTGGCCGTTGTCGGCGGTTTGTTCGTGGTCGAGGCGCTGTCGGTGATCATCCAAGTGGCCTATTTCAAACGCACAGGTAAACGCGTGTTCCTGATGGCCCCGATCCACCACCATTTCGAGAAAAAGGGCTGGGCCGAGCCGCAGATTGTTATTCGGTTTTGGATTATCAGCCTGATTTTGGCGATGATTGGGCTGGCGACGCTGAAGGTGCGGTAGGGGCGTGCATGTGTCTGGCAAAAAAAAGAAGGGGGCTTTCAGCCCCCTCGTCGCTGCGCTCCTCACCCCTGAGGATATTTGTGGAGTTAGGAAGCAATTGGGCTTTGCCCTTTTCCTTTGGCCGTGTGGGGGGTATCACTTGGGCAAAAGGGGGTGGTCATGATACCTGTGCGGGGATATGATGGGGCGGTAGTTGGCGTCTTGGGGCTGGGGCGGTCTGGCCTTGCCACGGCGCGGGCGCTGGCGGCTGGCGGGGCGGATGTGCGCGCTTGGGATGACAGCGTTGAGGCGCGCGCCAAGGCCGAAGCGGACGGGATTGTCTGCATGGATTTGGGCAAGGCCAGCGCGCTAGAGGGAATGGCGGCGCTGATCGTATCACCTGGTATCCCGCATCTTTACCCTGCGCCCAATAAGATCATCGCGGCGGCGATGGCCATTGGCATTCCTGTGGACAATGACATCGGTTTGTTTTTCGCCAGTTTTGGCGGGGCGGAGTGGGATGAGTTTGACACCCCCCCGCGCGTGGTTTGCGTGACGGGCAGCAACGGCAAATCGACCACTACGGCGCTGATCCATCATATCCTAACCCATGCGGGCCGCCCCGCGCAGATGGCGGGCAATATCGGAACGGGTGTTCTGGCCATTGATCCGCCGCAGGATGGCGAAGTGATTGTGCTGGAACTGTCCAGTTACCAGACCGAACTTGCCCGCGCGCTGACGCCTGATGTGGCGGTGTTTACCAACCTATCGCCTGACCATTTGGACAGGCATGGCGGAATGGGCGGGTATTTTGCGGCCAAGCGGCGGCTGTTGACCGAAGGTGGGCCTGATCGTGCCGTGGTGGGCGTAGACGAGGGCGAGGGTGTGTTTTTGGCAAACCAACTGGCCACGGGCGCGCAGGATGACCGTGTGATCCGCATATCATCTGGGCAAAAACTGGATGGGTTCGCGTGGGCGGTGTTTGCGCGCAAAGGGTTTCTGGCTGAATGGCGGCGCGGCAAGCAGGTTGCCTCAATTGATTTGCGCGCGATTAAGGGCCTTCCCGGCGCGCATAATCATCAGAACGCTTGCGCGGCCTATGCGGCCACCCGCGCGTTGGGACTTGCCCCGCGCGAGATTGAGGCGGCGCTGCACACATTTGCAGGCCTGCCGCATCGCAGCCAATTGCTGCGCGAGATCGGCGGCGTGCGGTTTGTGAATGACAGTAAAGCCACCAATGTGGATAGCGCGGCCAAGGCATTGCAGGCGTTTGACCGGATCCGCTGGATTGCGGGCGGGATGGGCAAAGATGGGGGGATCGCCGCCCTAGCGCCCCATTTAGGCGCGGTTGTTAAGGCCTATCTGATTGGTCATTCGGCGCGGGAGTTTGCGCTGCAACTGGGCGATACGCCCTATGAGATTTGCGAGACGATGGAACGCGCGGTTGCGCTTGCCGCTGCCGAGGCAGAGGCGGGCGATGTGGTGCTGCTGGCCCCTGCGGCGGCATCGTTTGACCAATATCCGAACTTTGAAAAACGCGGCGAAGATTTCGCGGCGCGCGTGGCCGCACTGTAGGGTGGGCGGGCGCAGGCAGCCAATTGCGCCAAATAGCCTGCGCTAGGGGTGG
>CAXNJD010000261.1:0-3565 GCA_964202545.1 Cypionkella sp. | reverse complement strand
ACCAATGCACCCTGCCCAAGGTAATTGAGCACGAGCGCGGGAAAGACCAGTGCAAACCATGCCAGCATGATGGGCTTGCGGCCAAAATGGCCCAAATCAGCGTACAACGCTTCGGCACCCGTTACGGCCAGAAACACTGCTCCCAAGATCAGTAGGGCAACTTCGTGGTGCTCGGATAGGAATTGCACCCCGTAAATTGGGTTAAATGCCACCAAAACGGAAGGATTGGCGACAATGTTCCAAACGCCTAATGCGCCCAAGGCCAAAAACCATAGCGCGGTGATGGGGCCAAAAAGGCCCGCAATTTTTCCAGTGCCACTGCGCTGCACGGCAAAGAGAGCCACCAAAATGCCAATTGTTGCTGGAACAACCCATTCATCCAAGCTGGGGGCGATCAGCACCGCACCTTCAACGGCAGACAGCACAGAAATGGCGGGGGTAATGATGGCATCGCCAAAAAACAGCGCCGCGCCAAGGATGGCCAAGATCAAAATCGGTACAGACCTACGCCCAACCGCCAGCCGCACCATAGTATAAAGGGCCAAAATTCCCCCCTCGCCACGGTTATCAACCCGCAGCAAGAACAGCACGTATTTACACGTTACAATTAGGATCAGCGCCCAGATCAGCAGCGACAGAATGCCCAAAACCGATGGGGTATCAATTATGCCGTGTTCAGACACTGCTTTGAGCGATTCACGAAAAGCGTAAATGGGCGAGGTGCCGATATCGCCGTAGACCACGCCGACAGCGCCAATAGTAAGGGCGGCGAGCGAGGCTTGATGCGCGCTGGCAGGGGAAGGGGTGTCGTCTTCGCGCAGGACTTCGGCAATATCAATCTGCGCATCAGCGTCCGATGCAGATCCATTGGCCAAAGATTTGGCTGGCTTGGGCGTTAAGTTTTTTGACATAGTAGGACTTGTGCGCAGCAGGCGGCAACAAAGATTGAAATGCATTGCCGTGGCAGTGGCGAACATTTGCTCCAATGGATACCGCGCGAGTCGGCGGCGTTGGTGCAGCATACACTTTGGCGTGATGTGCCGCAATGCGGCAAATGCAGCCCCGTTTAGGCCATTTTTATCACGGGTTCCATTTCGGCCAATATATTGTCATCCAGGCGAGATTTAATCTGAGTGCCGCCCGCCCGCCCGTTTGGTGGTGATTTCGTCCAGCCAGCTTTCGCGCAATTCGGGCACGGATTGCAGCAACTTTTCGGTGTAAGGATGGAAGGGCGGTTTAAAGATGTCACCCGTGGGGCCTCTGGCGACGACCTGCCCCGAAAGCAGCACAGTGGTGCGATGCGCAATGCGCCGCACAATCCCTAGATCATGTGTGATCACCAGATAGGACAGGCCCATATCATCTTGCAGCTTTTGCAGCAGTTTCAAAATCTCATCCGCGACAAGCTGATCCAACGCCGACGTCGGCTCGTCGCAGATGATGAGCGAAGGCTCGGCAGCCAATGCCCGCGCAATACAAATGCGCTGTTTTTGCCCCCCCGACAGGGCGGTTGACTTGCGGTCGATATAATCAGCGGGCAGGCCCACTTGGGCCAAAAGTTCCAGCGTGCGGGCGCGCACTTCTTGTTTAGAGCGGTTGAAGTACAGCGAAATGGGGCGGCCAATGATTTCGCCTACAGTTTGGCGCGGATTAAGGGCTACATCGGGTTGTTGGTAGATCAGCTGGATTTTGCGCAAATCCTCGCGGCTGCGCTGCTTTAACTCGCCTGAAAGCGCCGCGCCCAAAAAGGTAATTGATCCCGACGTGGGCGGCGTTAGCCCCACCATCACGCGCGCGAGCGATGTCTTGCCCGATCCTGATTCCCCCACAATTGCCACGGTTTCCCCTTTGGCCACTGTGATGGACACATCATTAAGCACCCGAAAATCGCCATAATGTGCGGTGATATGGGATGCGTCCAAAATCACTTCGCGGTCTGATTTGAGCGTGCGTTCCTGAAATACGTCAGAACTTTGGCGATCTGCGACCAGTTCTTTGGTGTAGGGCAGTTGGGGCGCGTGCAAAATATGTGCAGTTGTGTCCGTTTCGACCAGTTTGCCATGACGCAGCACCATGATGCGGTCAGCAATTTGCGCCACAACGGCCAGATCATGGGTGATGTAAAGCGCGGCAATTTTGTAATCGCGGATCAGGCTTTTGATCAAAACCAGCACTTCGATTTGCGTGGTCACATCCAGCGCCGTGGTCGGCTCGTCAAAAACCACAATATCAGGACGCGCCGAGATTGCCATGATCGCCATGGCGCGTTGCAATTGCCCGCCTGACACTTGGTGCGGATAGCGCGCGCCAAAGGTTTCAGGATTTGGAAGTTCTAACGTGCGAAACATCTCGACGGCCCAAGCTTCGGCCTCGGCGCGGGTGCGCACGCCGTGATGCACGGGCATCTCGCAGATTTGATCCATGATGCAGTGGGAGGGGTTGAACGAGGCTGCCGCTGATTGCGCCACATAGGCAATGCGCCGCCCGCGCAACTGCGCGCGTCCTTCAGCGGTCAGATCTTGGATTGTCACGCCGTCAATCACGACGCGCCCTTTGGTGATTTTGCACCCGCCGCGCGCATAGCCCATTGCGGCCAAACCAATGGTGGATTTACCTGCGCCAGATTCGCCGATTAGCCCCAAGACTTCGCCGGGCATCAAGGTGATATTGGCGTCATCGACCAGCACATTGCCTGCCAAATTTTCAACGCGCAGGCCGTGGATTTCTAAAATTGCAGCGGTCATCTTACATCTCCGCCGACGCGCCAGAGGGGCGCGCATTGATCGACAAAATCCAGTCAACAATCATATTGACGCTGATGGTGGTCAGCGCAATGGCAAGGGCCGGCCATAGGGGTGCTGGAATACCAAAGGCAATCGCGCGGCCGCTTTCACGCACCATCCCGCCCCAATCGGCGAAGGGCGGCTGAATGCCAAGACCCAAAAAGCTTAGCCCCGCCACAAACAAAAAGTTAAAGCAAAACCGCAGGCCAAATTCTGCGATCATGGGCGGCACAGCATTGGGCAGCACTTCGCGGCGCATAATCCACCATAGACCTTCGCCGCGCAGACGTGCCACTTCGACAAATTCTGTTACCACGATGTTGACTGCTATCGAGCGCGCCAGACGGAACACCCGAAAACTATCCAAGACCCCAATGGTAATGATCAGCGTCAGCAGGCTAGAGCCAAGCATCGACAAGATCATCAGGGCGAAGACCAAAATTGGGATCGACAGCATCAAATCAATAAAGCGCGACAAAACCTGATCGACGGTTTTGCCTGCAACTGCCGCCAAAAGCCCCATCGTGACGCCAATAAGGAATGACAGTAGCGTGCAAGCCGCAGCCACGCCAAGCGTCATGCGCGCGCCGTAAATGATGCGCGACAGCATATCGCGCCCGATGTTGTCAGTGCCAAGCCAGAATTCCGGCGAAGACCCAATCCATGTTTTTCCGACCGACTCTGCCTCGCCGTAAGGGGCGATCACTGGGGCAAAAACCGCGCAAATGATGAAAATCAGCAAAATTACCATGCCAATTTTTGCAGACAATGACGGATTTCTA
>CAXNJD010000260.1:0-3565 GCA_964202545.1 Cypionkella sp. | reverse complement strand
GGTCGTGCTGGAAGGCTCGCGCGGCGGCGACAGCTATTGGGCTTATGGCGCGGATTCCGAGAAAATCCGCGAAAGCAAGGATGGGGGCAACGATACCCTATGGTATATGGGCGGGCCTGACAATTACGTGCTGCATTGCCCGATGAATGTGGAAAACATCCGGATCGCCACAGTTGTAGCGCGGCACGAGACATACCCAAAAGACGAGGGCCGCACCCTGCGCATTGTCGCCCACCCCGACAGCCCAATCCATTTTGAAACATCCGAGCGCGTGCTGGTTGATGTACGCGGATCGCGCGGAAACGATTTGCTGATTGGCCCCAAATACGGCGGCGCCACGTTTTATGGCGGCGACGGCGATGACAGCCTGATCGCCATAGCAAAACTGCCCACCTCGCGACACTCGTTTTTCGGAGGAGCAGGCAATGACCATCTGCAAGGCGGCGGCGGGCGTGACACGCTGGATGGCGGCACTGGGGATGATACGATTTACGCAGGCGAAGGGCGCAATCTGATTTTTGCAGGCCACGGCAATGATTGGATCGAAGGGGGGGATAGTTCTTCGGTTATTCATACGGGGCCGGGGCGTAACCGCGTCAAACTGGGGCGCGGCAATGACACGCTGCATATCGGCACGGGGGTTTCCCATGTGGCGGCAGGCGGCGGCAACACGGTGTTTTTGCCAGCTTATGGTGGGGTCACGCTGGTGGATAAATGGGCGGCGGGACAGGTGTATGATTTCGCCGCTTGGCCGCAAAAGCCTGCCCTGACACGCCACGGCGATGTGGCGGAATTCACGCTTGGCCTGTCAATCTTGCGGGTGCAGGGCGTGGCAGTGGGGGCCGATGTTTTGGTGCAGATGCGCTGGGGGCAGGGCAGTTGACTGCCCAAAAGGGCAGCAGCCGATAGGAAGTTGCGCTTTTGCACAAAGATTCATGCAAAGGCTGCATTGACCTTCGCCATTGCGCGCCGTTTAGTCGCTGCAACGCAGAAAGCCAACTAACGGAGCAGCCATGACCGACCCTATCCCGCAATACGCCCTGCGCGTTCAATGCCAATCGACGCGCGGCATTGTGGCTGCCATATCGGGCTTTCTGGCCGATCAGTCCTGCAACATCACCGATTCTGCGCAGTTTGACGATATTGGCACGGGTAACTTTTTCATGCGGATCAGTTTTCGGTCTGAAGGCGGGCGCGATCTGGCGGCGCTGCAGGCGGGCTTTGCACTTGTGGCCGAAAAGTTCACCATGCAGGCCGAATTCTTTGACGAAACGGTCAAACGTAAAGTGGTGATCATGGTATCGCGCTTTGGCCACTGCCTGAACGATCTGCTCTACCGCTCGCGTATTGGCGCGCTGCCTGTGGAAATTGTGGCCGTGATTTCCAACCATATGGATTACCAAAAAGTCGTTGTAAATCAGGACATCCCCTATTTCTGCATCAAGGTAACCCCGCAAAACAAGGCGCAGGCCGAGGCCGAACAGATGCGCATTGTGCAGGATGCGGGGGCCGAGCTGATCGTGCTGGCGCGCTATATGCAGGTGCTGTCGGATGAGATGTGCCAGCGCTTTTCGGGGCGGATCATCAACATTCACCATTCTTTCCTGCCCAGTTTCAAGGGCGCAAACCCCTATAAACAGGCGTTTGAAAAGGGGGTAAAGCTGATCGGGGCCACCTCGCATTACGTCACCGCCGATCTGGATGAAGGCCCGATTATTGAACAAGACATCATCCGCGTCACTCACGCCCAATCCAACGACGATTACGTCAGCCTTGGCCGCGATGTAGAGGCGCAGGTGCTATCGCGCGCCGTCCACGCCCATGTGCGCGGGCGGGTGTTTATCAACGGGCATAAGACGGTCGTGTTTCCTGCAAGCCCAGGAAGCTATGCGAGTGAGAGGATGGGGTAGGGACACCCCCTACCCACACTTGCTATTCCCACAGCTTCCACAGGTCATGCACCCTTCGACCATCCGCAGATCGAACGACCCGCAGCTATCACAACTGGCGCGGGGGCCATCGCCTACGGCCATCGCCTGTGCCTTTGGGTCGGATTTTAGGCCCAGTCCTTCGCCCGCGATGAATCCAATTGCCACAAGGTGCTGTTCAATCACCCCGCCAATCGCCGCAAGGATCGATGGAATATAAGCCCCGTTCACCCAAGCGCCGCCGCGCGGGTCGAACACGGCTTTCAGTTCTTCCACCACAAAAGACACATCGCCGCCACGGCGGAACACGGCAGAAATCATCCGTGTCAGGGCCACTGTCCAGGCAAAATGCTCCATGTTTTTGGAGTTGATAAACACCTCAAACGGGCGGCGGCGGCCTGCAATGACGGTGTCGTTGATGGTGATGTAAAGGGCGTGTTCACTTACCGGCCATTTCACCTTGTAAGTGCTGCCTTCCAGTGCTGCGGGCCGTTCCAGCGGTTCGGTCAGATAGACAACCTCGCCCATTGGCGCAGATTCGGGCGCGGATGTGGGCGCGGGCGCAGACTTGGCGCTGTCCGAAACAGTCAGCACCGAGCCTGTCACGGCATTCGGGCGGTAGGTGGTGCAACCTTTGCAGCCCTGATCCCATGCGGCCATATACACTTCAGCAAAATCGTCAAAGCTGATATCTTCGGGGCAGTTGATGGTTTTGGAAATGGAACTGTCGACCCACTTCTGCGCCGCCGCTTGCATCTTGACATGGTCTAGCGGCGGCAGGGTTTGGGCGTTGACGAAATAATCGGGCAGGGGGGCATCGCCATATATCTCGCGCCATTTAGTCACCGCGTAATCAACGACTTCCTCTTCCGTTCGCGAGCCGTCCTTTTGCAACACTTTGCGCGTGTAGGCATAGGCAAAAACAGGCTCAATCCCACTAGACACGTTGCCCGCATAAAGCGAAATCGTGCCTGTGGGTGCTATAGACGTGAGCAGCGCGTTGCGGATGCCATGCGTTCGGATCGCATCGCGCACGTCATCGTCCATACCCTGCATCGCGCCAGAGGCGAGGTATTTCTCTGAGTCAAACAGCGGAAACGCCCCCTTTTCGCGCGCCAGATCGACCGATGCCAGATAGGCGCTGCGAGCAATGGCGTGCATCCAATCTTCGCACTGTTGGGCCGCGCCGTCGCTGCCATAGCGCAGGCCCAGCATCAAAAGCGCATCGGCCAGCCCTGTTACCCCAAGGCCAATGCGGCGCTTTGCCTGCGCTTCGGCGGCTTGCTGGGGCAGGGGAAAGCGGGAGGCGTCGACAACATTATCCATCATCCGCACCGCCGTGCGCACAAGGTCGTCCAAGGCGGCAGCATCCATTTGTGCGGCGGGCGTAAATGCACCTGTCACCAGCACCGCCAGATTGATACTGCCCAAAAGGCATGCCCCATAGGGCGGCAAGGGCTGCTCGCCGCAAGGGTTGGTCGCAGCGATGGTTTCAACATAGTTTAGGTTATTCGCCGCATTGATGCGGTCGATAAAAATCACGCCCGGTTCGGCAAAATCATAGGTGTTGCGCATGATCTTGTTCCACAAATCGCGCGCTTGCAGCGTTTGATAGACGCGCCCGTCATGGATTAAAT
>CAXNJD010000259.1:0-3568 GCA_964202545.1 Cypionkella sp. | reverse complement strand
TGATCCTGCCAGGTGAGTTGGGCAAAGCACTAGAGTTGATCGCAGCTGGCACCGACATCGACTACACGGGCGCAACTGGCCTTGAGCTGGTTGGCCCCGGCGAGAGCGCTGGCAGCTACCGCGAATACGAAGTTAAGGGCGGCAAGTTCGAAACCATTCAGTATCGTTAATCTGTAGCAATAACCCAAACGGACGGCCCGAGGCATTGCTTCGGGCCGTTTGTGCAACAGCCGCTCACCAGAATCGGCCCAGACGACCAAAAAACGACGACAGGGAAATGACATGATCGAAGTGCAAGACCTGCATCGCCATTTCGGCGGTTTCCGCGCGGTCGATGGCGCATCATTGCGCATTGAAACGGGGTCGATCACGGGGCTGATCGGGCCCAATGGCGCGGGCAAAACCACGCTGTTTAACGTGATTGCAGGCCGCTTGCCGCCCACTTCGGGGCGCGTTTTGATGGATGGGGCTGACATCACGGGCCTGCCGCCGCATGTGCTGTTTGCGCGCGGACTGCTGCGCACGTTTCAGATTGCGCATGAATTTTCGTCGATGACCGTGCGCGAAAACCTAATGATGGTGCCGCCTAATCAGTCGGGTGAAAGCCTGTGGAACGCCTGCTTTCGGCGCGGGGCTGTGGCCGCCGAGGAGGCGCGCATCCGTGATCAGGCCGACGAGGTTTTGGAATTTTTGACCATTTCGCATTTGGCCGATGAAAAGGCAGGCAACATTTCAGGCGGTCAGAAAAAGCTGCTGGAACTGGGCCGCACCATGATGACCGATGCGAAAATCGTGTTTCTGGACGAGGTCGGCGCAGGCGTGAACCGCACGCTGCTGAACACAATTGGCGATGCGATTGTGCGGCTTAACCGCGAACGCGGCTACACCTTTTGCGTGATTGAACACGATATGGATTTCATCGCCCGCATCTGCGGCCCCGTCATTTGCATGGCCGAGGGCAAGGTTCTGGCGGAAGGCACGGTAGACGAGGTTAAGAACAACGAGCGCGTGATCGAGGCCTATCTGGGCACGGGCCTAAAGAACAAAAAGGAGGCCGCGCATGTGTAAGGCGGCGGATTTAGGTATTTGTGTCAGTATGAAAGGTGCGCAGTGATGGGCGAGCCTTTTCTGATTGGTGATGCCATGACGGGCGGCTATGGCGCATCGGATATTCTGCACGATTGTACCATTGCGGTCGAGCGCGGCGAGATTGCCGTAATCGTCGGCCCCAATGGTGCAGGCAAATCCACCGCGATGAAGGCGGTGTTTGGCATGCTGTCCTTACGCGGCGGAAGCGTGCGCCTAAACGGCGAGGATATTTCAAAACTGTCGCCGCAGGCGCGCGTGCGCAAGGGCATGGGATTTGTGCCGCAGACATCGAACATTTTCACCACCATGACTGTGGAAGAAAACCTAGAAATGGGCGCGTTCATTCGCACCGATGACATCAAAACCACAATGGAACAGGTGTACGAGCTGTTCCCGATCCTGGCGCGCAAACGCCATCAGGCGGCGGGCGAACTTTCGGGTGGGCAGCGCCAGCAAGTTGCCGTTGGCCGCGCGCTAATGACCCAGCCGCAGGTGCTGATGCTGGATGAGCCAACCGCAGGCGTATCCCCAATTGTGATGGACGAATTGTTTGACCGCATCATCGAGGTGGCCCGCACAGGGATTTCGATTTTGATGGTCGAACAGAACGCCCGCCAAGCGCTGGAAATTGCCGATAAGGGCTATGTTCTGGTGCAAGGCGCAAATCGTTTCACGGGCACGGGGGCGGAATTGCTGGCCAACCCTGATGTGCGCCGTTCTTTCCTTGGGGGCTAAGGCATGGATATTCTAAACGCTTTAGTGGCCTTTTTGAATTTTGTATTCATTCCTGGCCTTGCCTATGGCAGCCAACTGGCGCTGGGCGCGCTGGCGCTGACACTGGTCTATGCGGTGCTGCGCTTTTCCAACTTTGCCCATGGCGATACGATGGCCTTTGGCACGATGTGGGTGATTTTGATCACTTGGGCCTTGCAAAGCGTGGGTATCACGGGAGGCGTTTTGCCCACGGCGCTGATCGCCCTGCCCTTTGGCGTTGCCATCACTGCCGCCTTTGTGCTGGCCACTGATCGCGCGGTATATCGGTTTTACCGCACGCAAAAGGCCGCGCCAATTATTTTGGTGATCGTCTCGACCGGTGTGATGTTTGTGATGAACGGGCTGACGCGCGTTATCATTGGCCCTGCCGAGCAAAACTTTGCTGATGGCGCGCGGATGATCCTTGCGCCCAATGATTTTAAGGCGTGGAGCGGCCTTGCCGAAGGTTTGGCGCTGAAGCAGACCACGTTGATTACCGTCATTGTGGCGGCGGTTTGTGTGGCCGCGCTGTTTTGGTTTTTGCAGCGCACCCGCACGGGCAAATCGATGCGCGCCTATTCCGATAACGAAGATTTGGCGCTGCTGTCGGGCATCAACCCCGAACGTGTGGTAGCAATAACGTGGATCATCGCCACTGCGCTGGCGGTGATTGCGGGCACGCTTTATGGGCTGGATAAATCGTTCCGCCCGTTCATTTATTTCCAACTGCTGCTGCCGATGGCGGCGGCGGCGGTGGTGGGCGGGCTTGGCAGCCCCTTGGGTGCCATCGCAGGCGGCTTTATCATCGCCTTTTCCGAGGTGTTCGTGACCTATGCGTGGAAAAAGGTCGTCACCTATCTGGTGTCTGCCGATATGGCCCCCGATGGGCTGCTGCAACTGCTGTCGACCGATTACAAATTCGCCGTGTCCTTTACGATTTTGATCTTGGTGCTTCTGGTTATGCCCACAGGCATATTTAAGGGGAAATGATATGAACAATCGTAACCTTTTGATGTTTGCGGGTGTGGCGCTGTTGTTTGTGGCCACGGGCGTTTTCCAAAGCTGGAACCTAAGCTTGCAAATCCTGATCATTGGGGTGCTGTCCTCGATCATGGCTTTGGGCGTGAATATGCAATGGGGCTATGCGGGATTGTTTTCCACAGGGATCATGGGGTCGGTTGCACTTGGCGGCCTCGCAGTTGTTCTGGTGTCGGGCAACCCTGTACACGAAGGCTGGGCCGCAGGCGGGCCGCGATTGCTGGCGGGCCTTGGTTTTGGCGTGTTGCTGATAGCGGCGGCGGTGTATCTTTATAACCACATGGCGGCAGGCACAGCGCGGCGGGCGGCGATGATTTTGCTGCTGGGTGCAGGGTTTTTTGCCTACCGTGCCATTCTTGACCCTGCGGTGACGGCGATTGAGGCGTTTAACCCTGCCACTGCGGGCAATATAGGTGGGCTGGGCCTGCCATCGCTGCTGGCGTGGCCTGTGGGCGCGCTGTTTGCTGGGCTGGCGGCTGGGGCGATTGGCAAGGTCGCACTTGGCCTGCGGTCTGACTATTTGGCCATTGCCACCCTTGGTATTGCCGAGATTATTCTGGCCGTGATGAAAAATGAAGACTGGCTGGCGCGCGGCGTGAAAAACATCATCGATCTGCCCCGCCCTTGGCCTGTGCCCTATGAGGTAGATTTGCAGGCCGACCCCGCCTGTGTGGCGCAGGCCGCGAAC
>CAXNJD010000258.1:0-3578 GCA_964202545.1 Cypionkella sp. | reverse complement strand
ACGCTGCGTGCCGCCCTGCCAGGGGCGCAAACAGCGCGTCATACAGCCAGTTCGCCATGCGCCTGAGCCAGCCCTAAAAATCGATCCCAACGTTCGGCAGGTTCAATGTTTTCATCATGTCGCGCAATTCCTGCCGTGCGGCGATGTTCGACATATTCAGCGAGTCCACGCCCATATCTTTCAAATCCAGCAAGGTCAGACCGCGCGGGAACAACTCGCGGAAGATAACCCGTTCAGAAAAGCCCGCCGCTGTGCGAAAGCCAATCCGCTTTGACAAATCCGTCAGCGCCTCGCCCACCTTGCGCTTGTTGTGCATTTGCTGCGCGCCAAGACGGTTGCGCAGAACAATCCAATCAATCGGCGCACGCCCTGCCTGCGCGCGCAACTGCCGCGCATTCCACACCATTTCGGCATAGATCGACGGGCCCAGCACCGTGCCTGTTTCAGGGTCTAGCTTTGCGAGCAAATCGAAATCGACAAAGCTGTCATTCATTGGGGTGATCAGCGTATCGGCGAGCGAATGCGCCACTTGGGACAGGCGCGTATGGCTTCCGGGGCAGTCAATCACGATAAAATCCGATGTGGCCTGCAACTGGGACATCGCCGCGCCAAGGCGCTGGTCAAAAGGATTTTCTCCTGGGCTTAGCCTTGCAGGTTCAAATTCGGGAAGCGAGATGTAATTCGGGCTGGGCAGAGCCAACCCCGCGCGCGCCATATACGCCTCGCGGTTTTCGACATAGCGCGCGAATGATCGTTGGCGCAGGTCAAGATCAAGCGCGCCCACCCGCTTGCCCATGCGCACCAGCGCCGTGGCGACATGCATCGCGGATGTCGATTTGCCCGACCCGCCTTTTTCGTTTCCAACCACAATGATATGGGCCATGTCGTTCCTCGAACTTGCAATGCAAAGGGCGCACCTTTCGGCACGCCCTTGCATAAACCATAATTATGGCAAAATCAAAGCGGTTGGGATCAGAACCCCAAACCTGCGTATTTGTTTTTGAACTTCGAAACGCGGCCGCCCGTGTCCATCAGCTTGGCATTGCCGCCCGTCCATGCGGGGTGCGCCAGTGGGTCGATATCCAGCGCCATTTGGTCGCCTTCTTTGCCCCACGTGGTTTTGGTTTGAAACACGGTGCCGTCCGTCATTTTGACGTCGATTATGTGGTAGTCGGGATGTGTATCTGCTTTCATGGCCCGCGCTCCTATTCGTCTTTGGCTTTGTAGGTGGTGTCTTCGACGATACGCGCCGATTTACCGCGACGATCGCGCAGGTAATACAACTTGGCGCGGCGAACGCGGCCACGGCGTACAACCTCGATCGTGGCAATGTTGGTCGAATACAGCGGGAATACGCGCTCGACACCCTCGCCGAACGAGATTTTGCGCACGGTGAACGATGCAGAAATGGTCGCGCCACCTTTGCGGGCAATCACAACGCCTTCATAGTTCTGCACGCGCGAACGAGTGCCTTCGGTGACCTTATAGCCAACGCGCACTGTATCCCCAGCCTTGAAATCTGGGATGGTCTTGTTCAAAGCCGCGATTTGCTCGGCTTCCAGTTGGGCGATCAGATTCATCGCATATCCTTTTTGCAGCGGGGTTATCCCCGACATAATGCCGCGCCAGAGCTTGGGTCTTTGATCGGATCGCGGGTTTCCCCACTCCGCCCCAGATAACGGCAGCTTCTTGATGACTGACCCCATTGCCGCAACCCCACCAAAGCAACAGGGCCAAGCAATACAGAATCAGGCCTGATGGGCAAAGCCCCAGACTGAGGTGCGTATAGGGGAAAGCGGGGGCGGGGGTCAAGGGGGGGATATTATTTGTAGTAACAAATATTGATTTTGGGCGAAATGGGTGGTATATTGCACCATGAATATCACCTACGACCCTGCCAAACGCGCGGTAACTTTGGAAATGCGCGGCCTCGATATGGCAGATGCGGGCACAATCTTTGATGGCCCGCATTTGACATATGTAGATGACCGAAGGGATTATGGCGAAACGCGATATATCAGCATTGGTCACCTTTCAGGTCGCATGGTTTTTGTGGCGTGGACACAGCGCGGCGACATTTGCCGCATCATCAGCTTAAGGAAAGCAAATGAACGAGAGCAAGCCCATTACGGCCCCAGATTTGGATGACTTCGACGACGACATCCCCGATATGACCACCCCCTACTGGGCGGCCAAAATCGCAGCAGCCCCCATCCAGCGCGGCAGGCCCCGCGCGGCGTCCCCCAAAGTCTCCACCACCATTCGGCTGGATGCCGACGTGCTGGCGGCGTTCAAGGCGCAGGGATCAGGCTGGCAAAGCCGCATCAACGCCGCCCTGCGCAAGGCGGCGGGTTTGCCCTAGCCCTTCCTTCTCAACCAAGCCGCCCACAGATCAGGCCGCCGCACCCGCGTCACCTCTTCCGCCATCGCCCGCCGCCACTTCGCCACTTCGGCATGGTTGCCCGATGTCAGCACGGCGGGAATCTCGCGCCCCTGCCAGACCGCAGGGCGGGTGTATTGCGGATGCTCGAGCAGCCCGTCCGAGAATGACTCCTCAACCGTGCTTTCCGCATTGCCCAGCACATTCGGCAGCAGCCGCACCACAGAATCAATCAACGCCTGCGCGGCAATCTCGCCCCCCGTCATAACGAAATCGCCAAGGGATATTTCTTCAATATCGAAATGATCCAGCACGCGCTGATCTACCCCTTCAAACCGCCCGCACAGCAGCGTCACGCCATCGCATTCCGCCAGCCGCCGCATCAGCGCCTGCGTCATCGGCCGTCCGCGCGGCGATAGGTAAATTACAGGCCAGCGCGTGACATCGCGCGGTGTATCCACCGCCGCCGCAATTAGGGCCGCCTCCAACACATCGGCGCGCAAAACCATGCCCGCACCGCCGCCCGCTGGTGTGTCATCTACATCTCGGTGTTTGCCCTGCCCAAAGCTGCGCAAATCCAAACAGTCCAGCGCCCAGCGCCCCATGTCCAGCGCCTTACCCACCAAAGACAGGCCCAACACCCCCGGAAAGGCATCTGGAAACAGCGTAATCACCTTGGCCCGCCATGCCCCCTTTTGCACAAGCGGGTCTTCCATCAAATCGCGCGGCTTCAGGCTGGGGCGCACCGATATGCGCCCGTGACTGCGGGTTGGCGCGCCAGAGGTATCGGGCAAATCATCGCTCATACCTCGGCCTCACGCTCTTCGGGCAGGTCAACCACCACGCGCCGCGCCGCCAGATCAACCGTCGGCACTGCCGCGCGGGTGAACGGGATCAGCTGGCCCGCCGCCCCCACCTCTAAAATATCGCCCGCGCCGTGGTTATGCACGGCCTTCACCGCGCCCAGCGCCGCGCCGCCCGTATCGACCACATCCAAACCGATCAAATCGGCATAGTAAAACTCGTCATCAGGCAGGGCGGGCAGTACCGAACGCGGCGCAAACAGCGATACACCGCGCAACCCGTCCGCCTGTTCTTTGCTCGAGACCCCCGCAATACGCGCGCCAAAACCGCCCGTCACAGGGCGCGTTAGGGTAATCATAAAGGATTTAGACCCATCCTCGCTAAACAACGGGCC
>CAXNJD010000257.1:0-3578 GCA_964202545.1 Cypionkella sp. | reverse complement strand
CCGCCCTATATCGCGGCAGATGAAATGGCGAGCCTTTCGCCAGATGTGCAAAAATGGGAGCCGCAATTGGCCCTAACGGATGGGGCCGATGGGCTGAACGCTTACCGCGCCATTGCCGCGGGTGCAGGTTCGCGTCTGATGGGGGGTGGACGGATTTTGTTGGAAATTGGCCCAACGCAAGGCGCGGCTGTAGTACAGCTTTTGGCTGCGCAAGGTTTTGACGCAATACGTATCCTGCCCGATTTCGACGGCCGTGATCGCGTGGTTTGCGCGCAAAAGCCACTGAAGGGTGGCACCAGTGCGTCCAAATCGCCGCACTTAGCCAACAATTCAATTTTGGCGAAGAATCAGCTTGCCCAAGAGCGGTAGCTATGATTATTCCTGTGCATGCGCCGCAGGCTTTTGCCGTGATGTCGCGTTTAACCCCGGTCATTGCCGTATCCCTTTGGGGACGATCTGAACAGATCAGGCAGGTTTAAGACCGTTATCTGGATCAAAGGCTCATATGCGTTCTTCCAAGTCCCGCTCGCGTTCCAAGGCGAACCGCCCGCGCACCTTAGGCAACATCATCAACCGCGTCTTCGACAGCTCTGGGCCCGAAGGCAAAGTGCGAGGAACGCCGCAGCAGATTATTGAAAAATATCAAACTCTTGCGCGTGATGCACAACTTTCCAATGATCGCGTCGCAGCCGAGAACTTCTTGCAGCACGCCGAACATTACACTCGTCTTTTGGCCGAAGCGATGCGTGAAATGGCCGCCGAACAAGAGGCGCGCGGGCAAAACTATACCCAGAACAATGGTCAGAATAATGGCCAAAACGGCTGGCAAAATCGCGGCCAAGACGGGCGCGCCGATGGTGGGCGTTCCGATGTCGGTGAAGGGGATCAACCCTACGCAGCCGCCCACGACGTTGTAGATGGCGAAGCCGCTTTGGTAGATTTGCCAGAACATGACCGCGCACCGCAGCCCCAACGCCAGTTTCAGCCGCGCCCAGATCGCCAAAACGATAATCGCCAGAACGACAGCCGCCAGAACAGCGGGCGGCAAAATGACAACCGCCCGAGCAATCGCCCTCAAGCCGAGCGTCCCCGCGATGAACGTCCCCGTGATGATCGTCCGCGTGAGGAACGGCCACAGCAAAGCGACCGTCCCCGCGAAGATCGCCGTGAAGATCGCCGTGCAGCATCAGCACCGCAACTGCGCTTTGAAGATGGCGCGACAGACGAACGTCCCGCCGCAGCCCCTGTTTTTGAATCCCCTGCCGCTGTGGTGGCACAGATCGCAGAAATCTCCGCACCCGCACCCGTTCCCGCGCCAAAGCCGCGCGCACCGCGTGCAAAGAAACCCGTAGCACCTGCCTCGCCCGAAGGTCAGCTTGACGTCTAATTAGGCGGCGGCGTAGGCGCGGGCGAGTGCGCAGAACTGCTGAAGCGAAATTTCCTCTGCACGCGCGGTGGGGGGGATATCGCAGGCAGTCAACAAGGCTTCGATATTTGGATGCAGCCCCTTCAGCGAGGAACGCAGCATTTTGCGGCGCTGGTTAAAGGCCATTGCCGTTATGCGCTGCAAAACGTTGAAATCCGCCTCAAAACGCGGCGCGTCAAGCCGCGTCAGATGCACCACAGCCGAATGCACTTTAGGCGCGGGGGTGAATGCCTCGGGCGGTAGGTGCATGACGATTTTTGCATCACAGCGCCACTGGGCCAGCAGGGCCAATCGTCCGTAATGTTCAGTCTTTGGCCGCGCCACAATCCGCTCGGCCACTTCCTTTTGAAACATCAGTGTAAGGCTTTGCCAAAAGGGTGGCCAAATGGCGGGTGACAGCCAGCGGATCAGCAATTCTGTTCCAACATTATAGGGAAGATTGGCGATAACACGAATGGGCGGGGTCAGCAGCGCGCCCGCGTCGACTGCCAACGCATCGGCGTTCAGCACCGACAGGCTGTTTGGATAGACCGCCGCAATTTGTTCGAGGGCTGCAATACAGCGCGGGTCTTTTTCAATGGCCAAAACCCGCCGCGCGCCCTCAATCAGCAGCCCACGCGTCAACCCGCCAGGGCCTGGCCCAACTTCTAGCACATCGCAAGCTGTCAAATCACCCGCCATGCGGGCAATTTTCGCAGTAAGGTTCATATCCAGCAAAAAGTTTTGCCCAAGTGCCTTTTTGGCAACAAGATCATGGGTTTGGATAACTTCGCGTAGCGGGGGCAGCCCATCAAGTGTGGCCATATGCGCTCCGCTTTTCTGCCATATCCTGCGCCATGCGCAGTGCGGCGATTAGGCTATCAGCGCGTGCCACGCCGTGCCCTGCGATGTCATAGGCCGTGCCATGATCGGGCGAGGTGCGCACAAAGGGCAGGCCCAGCGTGATATTCACCCCGCCATCAAAATCGACGGTTTTGATCGGGATCAACGCCTGATCGTGATACATGCATATTGCCGCATCATAAGCAGCGCGGGCGCGGGCGTGGAACATTGTGTCCGCGGGCAGGGGGCCTGCAATATCCATGCCGTCCGACCGCAGATCGTTCAAAACGGGTATAATCATGTCAAGTTCCGCACGCCCCATCGCGCCGCCCTCGCCTGCATGCGGGTTCAACCCCGCCACGGCCATGCGCGGTGCGGGCAGCCCAAAATCGCGGATTAGGGCTGCATGAGTGATGATGATGGTTTCGCGCAACAGGTCTGGGGTAAGCGCGGATGGAACTTCTGACAGCGGAATATGAATTGTCACTGGCACAACCCGCAGGGCAGGGGCGGCAAGCATCATAACCGCAGTCGCGCCGCCTGCCAAATGTGCCAGATATTCTGTATGTCCGGGAAAAGCGAAGGCCGCCCCATCCTTTAGCGCTTTTTTGTTGATCGGAAGGGTACACAGCGCCGAAGCTTCGCCTAACTGCACCAAATCAACGCCGCGTTTGATGGCAGAAATGATCGCTGCGGCATTGGCGGGGTTTGGATTGCCAAAACGAACAGGTGCAGCAAAAGGATGCTGCAAAACGGGCAGGCTGCCTGCCGCAACGTCCAAAGCCTGCCGCGCCGTTTCAATCACCTGAAAAGCTGTGTTTGACGGCAAATGCGCAGGATCGCCAATATAGAAAAATGGAACTTCGCCCCCCAAAGCCTGCCGCGCCAATGGTGCCAGTTCTGGGCCAATGCCCGATGGGTCGCCGCAGCTGAGCGCGATTGGCGCGCGCGCGATCATGGATCTCGGATCAGCGCATCAGCGCGCAGTTCCGAAAGGAAAACTTCTGACATCGCAGCAAGGCGTTGATTTTTGAGCAGCAATTTTATTTCATCGCGGCTTGCAGTTTGCTGCGGATCAATTCCGCGCGCGCAAAGCATCACCGCTATAGGCCCTTCACTGCCGTTAAGTGGCCCTGCAATTTCGCCTGCATCAAGGCTTTGCAAAACGCCTAAGCCACCAGTTTGGCCGCGATTATTGCGTGTCACAGTCAGGCCGTTTTTGATGGCATAGTCATACAAATCATCGCATCCATCGACATTCGCGCGCAAATCGGCAACGGCCTCTGCGCCTCCGCTTAGCGAGATTTGTGCGTAATCGACGACCTGCACA
>CAXNJD010000256.1:0-3601 GCA_964202545.1 Cypionkella sp. | reverse complement strand
TTTTGGCGCGGTCAGGATAAGCGGAATGGCCTTGCACACCACGCGCCGTAAAATAGGCCGTCAGGCTGCCACGCCGCCCAATTTTCATCATCTCGCCCATCTCATTCGGGCATGTCGGTTCGCCCACCAAACAATGCGTCATCCGCTCGCCATTGCTAGCCATATAGTCCAGCAGGGCGGGAGTGCCATCTGTTGCCTTATCCTCTTCATCGCCCGTGATGGCGATAATTACTGCGCCATCGGGCGGGCTTTGGCGCACAAAATCCACGGCTGCAGCGACAAAGGCGGCTACGCCCGATTTCATATCGGTCGCGCCGCGCCCGTATAGGTATCCGTCCACAATTTCTGCGCCAAAGGGGTCATGCGTCCAGGCCTGCGCATCGCCCACGGGCACCACGTCGGTATGACCATTGAACCCAAAGGATTTATTGGCACCTTTCGTGCCCCAACGGGCGAACAGGTTCGGGGTATCGCCGCGATCGACGCGGGTGCAAGCAAAGCCTGCGTTTTCCAAAACGCTTTGAAGCAGCACCAGTGCGCCGCCTTCGGCGGGGGTGACAGTGGGGCAACGCACCAAATCGGCGGTCAGCCTTACGGGGTCAAGCGGAGTAAAATCTGGCACAGCATCACCTTAGGCATTTTGGCTCAGACCTAGCGCGCCTGCGACCTATACGCAACACTGGCGCGCAGGGTTGTAATGGGGCTTGCAATTATGGGGTGACAGGGCGCGGGAGGCGTGGCAATCTAAGGTAATAGAAACGATCCCAAACGGGGCGGCATCAGGCCGAGCAGTCTGATCATATAACCATTGCAAAGCTTGGCCTAAACCCAAGCCCTTGGTCGTGCGCCACAAACTGGGGCAAAAGAACAGGCAGAACCATGGCCCAGCGTGCCGCGATTTCCATTGCCCAAATGGGCGCATTGCCCCCAAAATCTGTGCTGCCCTTTGGCGCGCGCCCGATCCAAGACTGGCTTGTCCTTTCGGGCAAAGGCTTGGTCGACCCTTGGGCCAACCCGTTTCAAGTGCTGGACTGCGCCACATTCGTAGCCGAGCTGCGCCTGCCCCTGCCGCGCGGCAAAGTGCTGATCAATTTACAAACAAATCAAGGGATCCAGCGCAGCTTTGCCCTGTTTGTTGGCCCAGATGGGGCGTTGTCACTGCTCCACCGCGAGGGGCCAAAACTGCTGCGCGCAAGCCTACCTGCTGTCGCGTCTAGCAGCGCAGAGGCAGGGCGCCTGACCTATTTCTTTGACAGCGCCAAAGGTAATTGGATGCTTCGGCTAACCAGCCTGACTGGCAACGCACCCTTGGCCGCAGCCCAAGGAATGGGTGCCATGGCATTTGCGAACCGCGATGCCGAAGACATTTGCAAAAAGGGTAATTTTGACCCTGCTGTGCTGTGGTTTGGCTTTTCGCGCTGCGCGGACGTGCCGCGCGCTGCTCCGTGGATTGGCCTGCGCACTGTAGTGGACACCACGCTTGGGCCCGTTGCAGCTGGCAATTTGAAGGCGGGCGATATGATAATGACCACGGATCGCGGCCCGCAAACATTGCGCGCAGTGCATTCTATGGAATTGCCCGCGCGCGGTTCTTTTGCGCCGATTTTGTTGCGTGCGCCATTTTATGATAGGCGCGGGGATGTTTTAGTATCGGCAGATCAGCGCCTTGTGGTTTCGGGCAGCGCAGTGGAGTATCTTTTTGGAACCGAGGCGGTTTTGGTGGCTGCAGGTGACGTGGTGGATGGACGCACCGCGCTGGCGGAGGATCGCCGCGCGGTGGTATCGACTGTCTGCCTTGATCTGGGCGGCGCGGCATTGATTGGCTGCGCGGCAGAGGGCGAGATTGCCTTGGCCGTGGGCGATTATGCCCAAACTTGCGATGCGCCCCTTATGTGCCTGAACAGCTATGAAACGGTGGCGCTGATGCGTATGCTGGGGCGGATTGTGACCAAGGCGGCCTAAATGGTAAACCCATATAAATCCCATTCGGCTGCACTGACAGTTAGCGCCATACGCTGCACTTCGGCCCGCTTGATAGCAACAAAGCCCGTATGCAGCCCATCGCCCAAAATGCGGCGGGCAAAGGCCGAGTTCTCCAGAACGTCAATCGAACTTTCCCAAGTGTTTGGTAAAGAAGGATTTTTCGGCAGATCATAGGCGCTGCCTGTCACCGCTGGACCAGGATTTGCGCCTGTTTCTATCCCATCCAATGCAGCGCCCAATGTCGCGGCGGCCACAAGATAGGGGTTGGCATCCACCCCAGCGACGCGGTGTTCAAAATGCCGCGTCTGACCTGCACCCGCTGGCACGCGCAGGGCCACAGTGCGGTTTTCAATGCCCCATGTATCATTAGCGGGGGAGTAATTGACCGAGGCGAAACGCCGCCACGAGTTTAAAAACGGCGCAAGCAGTGCCATAGTATCTGGGATGGTCGCGCGAATGCCTGCAATGGCCTTCAGCATCAGCGGCGAAAGATCGCCCGCGCCCGTGTCAGCAAACAGGTTTGCGCCCGTGCTGTCTGCCAAGGAAAGATGCAAATGCATCCCAGACCCTGCCTGCGCGCCGAATGGTTTGGCCATAAAGCAGGCCTCCATCCCAAAACGGCGCGCTGTGGCGCGCAAAAGGCGTTTGGCGATGACCACATCATCGGCGGCGCGGGCAAGATCGCGGTAGCGGATTGTCAGCTCGTACTGGCCAACCGAATATTCCGAAATCAGCGCTTCCAGCGGCAAGTCCAAATGCTTCGCCCCTTCGTAAACCGCATCGAAAAACGGCGACATTTCGTCCAACTCGTCCACCGACATGGTGTTAGTGTTCAGGCTGCGCCGCCCCGTCAGCGGATAGCGGGCGGGCTGCATCGCGCCATCTGCGGTGCGCTCGCGGTCGATCAGATAGAACTCCACCTCCAGCGCACCCATTGGAGTATAGCCTAACCCCTGCGCTCGTTCGATCTGGCGAACCAAGGCATGGCGGGGTTCATGCGCAAAGCCTGTTCCATCGTTATTATACATCGAAATAAGCACTTGGCCGCGCCCTGTGGCGGGCATAAACCCAAGCGCCCCAGCAATCGGAAAACAGCGCAGATCACCGCCGCCATCTGTAATTACAAGCCCCGTTCCCGCTACATCATCGCCCGCCACGTCTTGGGCGAACATCGATGCGGGAATACCGCGCCCTGCTGCGTAAAGGCTTTCCAATTCGTGCCGCCGAATGGATTTTCCGCGGCCAATGCCATGTAAATCAGTCAGCACAATATCAATCGCGGCCACATCGGGATACTTGACCAAAAACGCCTGTGCTTCGCTAATAGGGGCGGCGTTTGGGGGCAACTGCGACATGGGGTTTCCTTTCCGTTGCCTCCCATCAAACGTAATTTGATCAAAAGCGCAAGTATTTCGCACGATTGCGTTTATTTGGCGGCGATTTCGCGCTATGATTGCAAAGTGATCTATGACAGGAGCCGACATGAAAGCCCTTTGGATTTTTCCGTTGCTTGCTGCCTGTGCTTCGCCCGCGCCAGAGTTTATGGGCGCGCAGCGCGTCGATACCAAAATGAATGGCCGCAATTACACTGTATTTTTCACAGAAAAGCGGGCACAGA
>CAXNJD010000255.1:0-3603 GCA_964202545.1 Cypionkella sp. | reverse complement strand
AAATCTTGGCAGGCCCGCCCGATCGACGTGATGCCCTTATCATTCGGGCGGTTGATGGTGCAATTGGTCAGGCGGAACACCGAACCTTCAATGGCCAAGTTGATGCAGCTGGCCACAGCGGCACACAGAAATTCAATATTGTTCAGCTCGAATTTCGAGTTTTTGGCAAATCCCGAAAAATCCAGCATGTATTGAAAGCGTGAAAAGGTCAGTGTGCGCGTGCCCGTCTGAAACAGGGGGCGCGACAGCTCGATTGTGCCTGCGGCGATGTTTTTCGATGTGACATACACCTCGCGCCCCACGCCCGTACCTGAAATGCGCGCGCCCACAGGGACGGCGGCAACATTGGCCACGCCCGATAGTTGCAACGGCTGGGTGGCGTTAAAGGTAGCAACAGAAGTCACCGTCACTGTATTCCACGCGGGGTTAGCCACAGCGATGATCTGGCCATTGCTGATAACGCGGCGCTGCTCGAACGTGGTCAGCCCCGTCAGTGCGGAAATATCGATGGGTGCAGTCAACTCTACGCGCCGCCCTTTCAGATCCAATTCGACATGGTCGGTAAAGAAAAACAACGCTTGCAATGCACGGCGAAAGCCCTCTTGCTCGCCGCCAAAGGCCGCAGCGTAGGTTTCCAAATTGTAATCGCGTGTGCAGGCAAGGCGCTGATTTGCGGGCATAATCACGCTGCCTTGAAAGCTGACTGGGTTATCAAACGTCATGTGACTGCCCAGAAAATAGGTGCCAGGCGAGACGACGACGGTTTTTCCCGCTGCAGCCGTATCGGCGGCCTCGAATGCGGCCACGTCATTGGTCACGCCGTCACCCACAGCGCCATAATCGCGCACATCGACCCAGTCGAACATATCGGCATGGAACACGGCGGTCACATCTTCGACTGTGATATCATCAATGCGCACAACCCCGCCCGATGCGCCCGTCAGATCTAGCCCCAAATGGCCATAAGCAGGGGCAATGCCCCAAACCATATCCACCCCTTGCCGATTGCCCGACCCGATGATCGCGGTGATCGTGCGCACCTCGCCATAGCTGGTCAGCGGGGTCGATGGGCCAACTTGAACGGCACCCAATACATTAACACCTGCGCTGTTGGCCGCAAAGCCTGCAATCCGCACCGACGGCAGCGCGCCGCTAATCGCCTTGATGCGCACAGTCACGCGCAGATACAGACCCGGTTGAAACGGGATCTGCTGGAAACTACGCAGCTTTTGCACAGAAGAGGTTTTCTGCAATTCAAGGCAGCCTGCAAAATCTTGGTCATTGGGCACAAAGGCGGCGTTGGCCTGCCCAAGATAGCTGCCTTGCCCCGCGCGCCCATCCTCGCGCGACCACAGGTTTAGCCCTGCTGAAAACGCTGGTGGCATCAGCACAAGCCCTTGGGTAATTGCCTTGTTCATCGTGTGTCCCTTACTTTTGTTGACCATGGCGCAGCGGCTGTGCGCAGCTTTTGGCAACCTGCCAAAGTGCAATTAACTTCTCCCCACTACACCGCGCGCCGTCCCCGCTTGAAAGAGGCGGCGCGCGACCCTATCTCCGGGTAAACTTAACCGCGAAAGGCGTTCCAAATGGCCAAATCTTTGATCGATTCCCTGCTGGCAGGTGTCCAAGACATGACGAAAGGTGGTGGCAGCGGTGGCGCTGGCGGGCTGACAGGCGGGCTTGGCGGCATCGCTGCCCAAGCCAAGGGCGCTTGGAACAATCAATCTACCCTGACCAAAGGCGCGATTGCGGGCGGTTTGCTGGGCGTCTTGCTATCGGGCAATGCCAAGAAACTGGTCGGCACAGGCGTTCAGGTGGGCGGGGCTGCACTGGTCGGCGCGCTGGCCTTCCGCGCCTATAACGATTGGAAGGCAGGCAAATCCGCCACCGCCGAAGAGCCCCCCCAAGCCGCCCTTCCACCGCCCAGCCCCAATTTCTTGCCCGCCTCTGCCGAGGCGCAAGAGGACCTGGCCCTGCGCCTTGTGCAAGCGATGGTTGCCGCGACCAAAGCCGATGGCCGCGTCACCACGGCCGAGCGTGCCCGCATCATGGGCCAACTTCCCAACCTTGGCCTTGGCGATGAGGCGCAAGCGCTGATTGCTGCCGAAATCGATGCGCCCTTTGACGTGAACCGCATCGCCGCCCTTGCCCATACCGAAGAAGAGGCGGCTGAAATTTACGCAGCCTCTCTGTTGGTGGTCGATCCAGAAGCGCCCGCTGAAAAAGGCTATCTGGCCATGCTGGCAGCGCGTCTGAACCTTGACCAAGGCTTGGTCGAGCATCTGCACGCCAAAGCGGGCGCGCTGGCCTAAACATTCTCTGCCTGCTTCCTAACTCTCCAAATATCCTGGGGGGAAGCGCAGCGTAGGGGGGCCAGCCCCCCTGCGGTATCCGCCACCAAACCAGCCTTGATAAGTCCAGCCCGCCCTTGCCCTTGCGGGGGCGGGTCTGGCATGATTGTTATGCGCCACAGCGTCAACCAGCGTGGGGGCGATTATGCGTGTGTTCATCAATGGGTTTGGGCGGATTGGGCGCTCGGTTCTGCGCGCCTATGCGGGCGATCTCGCCGCGGGCGGCTCGCTGTTTGCAGGCATCGATATTGTTGGGATCAACGATATCGCGGGCGCCGATATGTGCGCCTATCTGTATGAATATGACAGTGTCTTTGGACCATGGCGCGGCACGGTGGCATTGGCCGATAACCCGCGCGCGCTGGTGGTCGACGGGTGCGCCATTCCCCTTTACCAGACGCCAGACATATCTGATCTTGACCTTACGGGCGTTGACGTTGTCATGGAATGCACGGGCCGCGCGAGCAAGCGCGATGTCGCTGCGCGGGGGCTTGGGGCAGGGGCGCGGCGCGTGCTGATTTCTGGCCCCACGGATACGGCCGATTTCACTGTTGTTTTGGGCGCAAATGACGCGGCGCTGGAAGATCAACCCATCGTCTCGAACGCGTCTTGCACCACTAATGCGCTGGCCCCTTTGGCGCGACTGCTCGACGATACCTTTGGTATTGCGGCAGGCACAATGACCACCATTCACTGCTATACAGGCAGTCAGCCCACGGTAGATGCCCCTGCCGCCGATTTCGCCCGCTCGCGCGCGGCAGCCCTGTCAATGGTGCCAACCACCACCTCGGCGCAACGCCTTTTGGATTTGGTGCTGCCACAAATTGCAGGGCGCATCATCGGCTCGGCCGTCCGCGTGCCCACAGCAAGTGTTTCGGCGGTGGATTTGGCAGTTCTGCTGACCAGCCCCGCCACGGTGCAGGCTGTCAATATCGCGCTACAACGGGCAGGCGGGGTGATCGGCTGGACAGATCGCGCGCTGGTATCAACTGATATGCGCGCGCGGCGCGAGAGCATTATCATGGCCCTGCCAGAGTCGCATCTTTTATCCACACCGCAAGGCCAGCTTTTGCGGGTCTTTGGCTGGTATGACAACGAATGGGGGTTTTCGAACCGAATGTTGGATGTGGCATTGCGGATGGGCAACAATTCCTAACTTCTTGTAAGTTTGACTCGATTTTTGTGCCCGCTTATGCACTTTAGGGTTGTGGACAACAATGTCCCGCGCGGTGATTCTGCACATATCAGCATC
>CAXNJD010000254.1:0-3605 GCA_964202545.1 Cypionkella sp. | reverse complement strand
ATCATGAGATTCGTGAAGGGACTTGAAACGGCAGACATAAGTGACTGGGTCGACCTTAATCTGTCTAATGCTGTAATTCAGCCGACTTCGGTGTCACGCAAAGTCCTTGTGGCGCTAGCAACTTTCATGGGATTACTGTTTTCCGTAGTTTATGTCTTTGGCGCAAATGAGATGAGGAAACTGAGAAATGTCCGCGAGCCAACAAGACCTTCCCACGAATCCAAGGCAACAGTGAGCGCTGCGTAATCCACCCTTTCGATCCATTGCGCAATGCCAGTGAAAATTTAAGATTACTGAAAGCTATTATTTTTATTTGACTTCTGCGGTTGAAAAAGTTCAGGATTTTCCGCCACCTTAGGTCACTGGCTGCGCTGACATCGCAACCAGTGACATTTTTAAAAAATATTGCGCAATGCGTATATTCACCGCATCGCCTGAAATCCTGCAGACTGCAATCGCGTATCGCGTCGGCGCCGCAGCGGCGGGGGGTTAGGGATTTATCCAAACAAATCCGCGCTTCTTGGATCATGTCTGATTTGCAAGTGATGGTGATTGCGTCGCGGGAAAGCGTTGGGTTGGCCTCGATAAATGCGTCTTCGATCACCGACGCGGGCAGAGTTAGATCGCGCGTGATCTGTTCGAATATTTCTGGCAATTTTATGCTGTCATATGCCGCGCGGGCGGTTTTGAAATAGTCTTGCGCGGGCAAGCCGCTGCACCGCCCGTGTTTTTTCCATTGATAGAACGCAAGGCCTGATCCGCCCATGATATCGGTCATCGCGGCGGTGTCTTGCCGCGATGGGTCGGCTTGAACGGTGCGGCAAAAGCTGGGCCAGCCATCTTCATATTGCGGCCAAAGCCCGTGCAGCACCCATGTGTGGCCGCGCCCTGCATCGCATTGCGGGTCATCGCGGGCGTCGCCTTCTAGTGCACACCAGTTGGCAGACCATGACAGGGACATGACGTAATGGTCAAAATCGCCAGCCTTTTCGCCTTCGGCTTGGGCAGGGGCGGCCAGACATAGGGCAAGAACACTCACTATCAGTTTACGCATTTGCACTTTCCCTTTGCCCAAATTGGCGCTATAGCAGCCGTGATTACCCGAAATCGTGGAAATCGCGGCCAGTGCCGCAACCGTTTTCTCGGCTCGGGAAAGAATTGTAAAGCGCTTTGCGCATGTCTAAAAACTGTAACGCGCTACGCGCAAGTCTGAAATGTAACGCGCTACGCGCAGGGCGAAAGGGATCGCAGATGAACAAGCCATTGATGTCCAAGGCCACGGCGGTTTGGCTGGTGGATAACACCACGCTGACCTTTCGCCAGGTGGCTGAATTCTGCGGGCTGCACGAGTTAGAAGTGCAGGGCATTGCTGACGGCGATGTGGCGGCAGGGGTGAAGGGATTTGATCCTGTGGCCAACAATCAGTTAGACGCGATTGAAATTGAACGCGCCGAAAAAGACCCAATGTATAACCTAAAGCTGAAGTATAACCCTTCGGCCCAAGGCGAAGAAAAGCGGCGTGGGCCGCGCTATACCCCCCTGTCCAAGCGGCAAGATCGCCCTGCATCGATCTTATGGCTGGTGAAATTTCATCCCGAACTTTCGGACGGAGCGATTGGTAAGTTGGTGGGCACGACCAAGCCAACCATTCAGGCCATCCGCTCGCGCAGCCATTGGAACATCAACAATATCACCCCGATTGACCCTGTTGCGCTGGGCCTGTGCCGCCAATCTGAATTGGACACCGCCGTGCAAGCCGCCGCGCGCAAAAAGGCCGCCGAGGGTGTTGTGATGTCGGATGACGAGCGGCGCAAGCTGGTGTCAACCGAAGTGTCGCTTGCACTGGGGACAGATGCGAAAATGGGTAATGGGCTGGACGCGTTTACCCCCGAAGCCATTGACCCGCGCGATCAGTCTGCGTCTGATTTCAAAGATGCTGAAAGCTTCTTTAACCTGCCCGCAGGCGATGACGAGGATGAAGACGACGAAGACGAAGAAGGTGGCCGCAAAAAGCGGCGTTGATGTGAAAACCCCCAAGCCCTGCGGCTTGGGGGTTTTTATTTACTCTGCCACTTGGGCTATGGCGCGAGCCAGTATTGGCAAAGTCTGTGCGTTGAGGCCTGCGATATTCATGCGGCTGTCGCCGACCATATAGATGCCAAATTCGGCCCGCAGGCGCAGCACCTGCGCCTCGTTCAGGCCCAGGCGGGAAAACATACCGCGATGGGTTGCGACAAAGTCGAAACGATCTGAATTGGTGGCTGCGCGCAAGGCATCTGCAAGACTTTGGCGCAGGGATAGCATGTTTTGGCGCACATCTTCCAACTCGCGGGTCCAATCGGCGCGCAGGGTGGGGTCGTTCAAGATCATCGTCACCAGTCGCGCGCCGTGGTCGGGCGGAAAGCTGTAGTTCTGGCGGTTTAGGAAATTCAGATTGCCCTGCACCACGTCACGGTGGGCGGGCTGGGTTAAAGCAATCAGCACGCCCGTACGTTCGCGGTAAATGCCAAAGTTTTTGCTGCAAGAGGCTGCGATCAGCACTTCGGGAAAGTTGGCCGCAATTAGGCGGGTGGCGACAGCATCGGCCAAAAGCCCATCGCCAAATCCCTGATAGGCCAGATCGACAAAGGGCACGGCCCCGCGCTGGGCCAGCAGCGCCACCACTTGCGCCCATTGATCCATTGACAAATTAGCACCCGTGGGGTTGTGGCAACAGCCGTGCAGCAACACAGCATCGCCTGCCGCCACTTGGGCCAAATCGTCCATCAAGCCCGCAAAGTCCACCCCGCGCGTGGTGGCATCAAAGTAGCGATATTCAGCCATATCCATGCCGAGGTATTTTATGATCGACGGATGGTTCGGCCAAGTGGGATTGGACAGCCAGACCTTTGCCGCAGGATTTGCCATACGGATTAGTTCCAAGGCTTGGCGAATCGCCCCTGTCCCGCCAGGGGTGGCGATGGCGGCGGCGCTGCCTTGATACCCCGCGCCCAAGATCAGCTGCGTCATCGCCGCGCTAAAGGCGGGGTCGCCCGCAAGGGTGGTGTAGGTCTTGGTCGTCTCGGTCTCCCATAACTGCCGCTCAGCGGCTTTGACCGCGCGCATCACGGGGGTAAGACCGCTGGCGTCTTTGTAAACGCCAACGCCAAGGTCGATTTTATCCGTGCGCGGGTCTTCGCGGTAAAGGGCAATGAGTTCTAGGATTTTGTCCTGCGGCACGGGGGAAAGGGTTTCCAGCATGGTCAGTCCTTAGGAAAAGCAATTGAATGTGAAATCACGCTGCGACGGGCCAAGCGTGCAAAGCGCCAATGCCATGCCCAAAGCGGAAGGGCCAAAAACCCCGCAGCCGCCCCAATTGGATGGGGAATGAGAGAGAGGATTTGCAAGCCGCACCAGCCGAAGCCCGATAACCGCCCATAACGGCCAAAGATGGCGCGCAGATGCGGATGCTGCGCTTCGGCGCGTTGTAGGGATGCAGCGACACTTTCAATGATGAAGAAATCTTCGACAAAGTTATAGGGGATGGCGAACATCCACCAAACTGACGCGGGCCGCGCAGTGCGATGGGCGCTGGAAATGGCCTGCAAAAGCAACTGCAGATCGCG
>CAXNJD010000253.1:0-3616 GCA_964202545.1 Cypionkella sp. | reverse complement strand
GGACGTGGGCCGTGGCCCTATCGCCACCGTTCTGGTGCGCAACGGTACTCTGCGCAAGGGCGACATATTTGTAGTTGGCCAGCAGTGGGGCAAAGTGCGCGCGCTGATCAATGACAAAGGCGAGCGGATTGACGAGGCTGGCCCATCAGTTCCCGTCGAGGTGCTGGGCCTGTCTGGCACGCCGTCGGCTGGCGACACTCTGGACGTAGTGGAAACCGAAGCACAAGCGCGCGAAATCGCAGATTACCGCGAGAAAACCGCCAAAGATAAGCGCGCCGCCGCTGGTGCTGCGACCACGCTTGAACAGCTTATGGCCAAGGCACAGGCTGACCAATCGGTTGCCGAACTGCCTGTGCTGGTGAAGGCCGATGTGCAGGGCAGCGCCGAAGCTATCGTGCAAGCCCTTGAAAAGGTTGGCAATGACGAGGTGCGCGTGCGCGTTCTGTCCTATGGCGTTGGTGCTATCACCGATACCGACGTTGGCCTTGCCGAAGCATCGAACTGCCCGATCATTGGCTTTAACGTGCGCGCCAATGCATCGGCCCGCAATTCGGCGCATCAAAAGGGTGTCGAAATTCGGTATTATTCGATCATCTACGATCTGGTCGATGATATCAAAGCGGCTGCTTCTGGCCTGCTCAAGGCCGAAGTGCGCGAAACCTTTATTGGTTATGCGCAGATCAAAGAAGTGTTCAAGGTCACAGGTATTGGCCAAGTGGCGGGCTGTATCGTGACCGAAGGCATCGCGCGCCGCAGTGCTGGGGTGCGTTTGTTGCGCGACAACGTGGTTATCCACGAAGGCACGCTGAAAACGCTGAAGCGCTACAAAGACGAGGTTAAAGAAGTGCAATCTGGCCAAGAGTGCGGCATGGCGTTTGAACGCTATGAAGACATTCGCCAAGGCGATGTGATCGAAATCTTCGAGCGTGAAGAAATTCAGCGCAAGCTGGCTTAAGGGCTGCCACCCGCACCTATCAAAAAGGCCAGCTTTCAAGCTGGCCTTTTTGTTTATAAATTATGGGGGTCTCTCGCTATGAAGGGCGCGCCATAGCGGAAACGGGTGTTCCGACATAGGTTTTGTCATCGACCACGATTTTAATCTTTCCATTCGCAAGTTGGCCCACCATCAGCCCTTGGATCGATACGCAGCTTCCAATTGAAATTGTTCTTAGCATTTTGCATCTCCTCGCTTACACGCTTAGGTTACAAAGTAATTCCTAATGATGGCTTACAGGAAGGGTCCAAAAAGACTGTTTTTGATGTGCAATTGAGAAAGATTTATAGCCAATCGCGTAGGATTGGGATCAGCGGAATATCGGCAGGCGGCATGGGGTAATTGCGTAAATCGGCAGCGCGCACCCAAGCCAGCGTTTGCCCCTCGCGCGGGGCGGGAATGCCCTGCCAACGTCGGCAAACGAATAGCGGCATCAGCAGATGAAAATCATCATAGGAATGGCTGGCAAAAGTCAGTGGGGCAAGGCACGATTCCTTGGTTTCAATCCCAAGTTCCTCGCGCAGCTCGCGGATAAGTGCCGCTTCTGGTGTCTCGCCCGCCTCAACCTTCCCACCTGGAAATTCCCACAGCCCCGCGAGAGATTTCCCTTCTGGCCGCTGGGCCAGCAGAATGCGGCCATCTGCATCAATTAGGGCAACTGCAGTGACCAGCAGCAGTTTCAAGACCGGTAATCCGCGTTAATTTCGATATAGCGCGATGTCAAATCGCATGTCCAAACAGTGCGCTTGGCGCGGCCCATGCCCAGATCAACTGAAATTACCAATTCGGGCTGCGTCATATAGGCAGCGCCGTCTTCTTCGCGATAGCGCGGGTTGCGCCAGCCCTTTTGCGCCACCAAAATATCGCCAAATTTAATGGTCAGGCGGTCACGTTCAGCCGCCGCGCCAGATTTGCCAATGGCGGCCACGATGCGGCCCCAGTTCGGATCTTCACCCGCAATCGCGGTTTTGACCAAGGGCGAATTGGCAATCGCAAAGGCCGCAAGCTTTGCGTCCTGATCGGTTGCAGCCCCTGTTACCCGCACTTCAACAAATTTGCGTGCGCCTTCACCATCGCGCACAACCTGATGGGCCAAATTCGCCATCACTCCGCGCAGCGCTACCTCGAACGCCTTCAACGTCTCACCCTTCAACTCGGCAGCAGCCGACATACCCGTTGCTGCTAGCAGCAGCGTGTCGGATGTAGATGTATCGCTGTCCACCGTGATGGAATTGAACGTGCCTTCGACATTGCGCGACAGGATTTTTTGCAAATTGGCGGCCGATATTTTGGCATCGGTAAAGATATAAACCAGCATCGTGGCCATATCGGGGGCGATCATGCCCGACCCTTTGGCAATGCCTGCAATATTCACAACGCCGCCTTCGCCCTGTACTGTTGCCGCGGCGCCCTTGGGGAAGGTGTCGGTTGTCATCATCGCCGTTGCGGCCATATCAATCGCATCGCCGCGCAGACCCTTGACCAATTCTGGCACGATGGCGGTGATTTTGTCATGTGGCAGCGGCTCGCCAATCACCCCTGTTGAAGATGTGAAAACACGCGCCGCAGGCAGACCCAGCGCATCCGCAACAGCAGTGGTGATCGCCGAAACCGATCTATCCCCCGCAGCCCCCGTAAAGGCGTTTGAATTGCCCGAATTGACCAGTATCGCAGCCCCCGCGCCCGCAGGCACCTTGGCGGCAAGGCTATCTTGGCAGGCGCGCACACAGGCCGACCGCGTGGTCGAACGCGTAAAGACCCCCGCCATTTGCGTGCCCCCGCACAGGCGCACCAGCATCACATCTTTGCGATTTTGATATTTTATCCCCGCCTCTATGGCGGCAAATTCAACACCCGCGATGTGGGGCAGCGCGGGGAATGCAGTAGGGGCAAGAGGCGATACAGGTTTGGCAGCCTTGGATGCAGGGCGCGCGCCACCCATCAACTCCTCAATTTGCTTTTTCAAAGCTTTGGCTTTGGCTTTCCAATCTTTCTTGGCCATCTCGCCCCCCAAATCGCCTAACCCGTGTTCAATCTTGCGTTACTTTTCCAGCAGTGCCGTGTCAGACAGCAGGGCAGGGTCAACGCCTTCGGCCATACGTTCCACGCTGGCCGCTTCGGTAACCGTTTTGATATGGGCATCAATCGCGCGGTTTTGCAACTCGCTCGCGAGTTCTTCGCGCATCGCGTCCAGTGTTGGCTTTTCGGCAATGCGAGTTTCTTTGACCAAAATCAGATGCCAGCCGAAATCAGATTTAATCGGCCCTGTCACTTTGCCAATTTCAGCGGCCACAACCGCATCTTCAAAGGGCTTGACCATTTGGCCAATGCCGAACCAACCCAAATCACCGCCATTCGCGCCCGAACCTGTATCGGTGGAATTGGCCTTGGCCAGTTCGGCAAAATCTGCGCCGCCATCCAGCTGGGCCTTCAAGTCATTGGATTTTTCTTCGGCGTCCACCAACATATGGGCTGCGGAAAATTCCTTTTGTGGGGCGTAATCTTTGAACCGTTCGTCATAGGCCGCTTGCAGCGCCTCGTCGGTGACAGCGCCCATCACAACTTCGGTCAGCGCCACGTTAGACAGGTAATCGCGGCGCGCATTATCCAGTTGCAACTGAT
>CAXNJD010000252.1:0-3622 GCA_964202545.1 Cypionkella sp. | reverse complement strand
GCCGCCAACTGCCCCCGCCGCCGCCAGATACGGCGATGGGCGCGCTGATTACCCATGTTACGGGCGGGGCGGATGCAAAGACGTTTCAGCCGATGAATGTGAACTTTGGCCTGTTCCCACCTGTTGTGGCCAAAGGCGGGCGGCGCGGGCGCAAGGACAGGTACAAGGCCTACACCGACCGCGCCAAAGATTCCTTTACCGCATGGCTTTTGTAACCCGCTTTGCCCCCAGCCCGACAGGCCCGCTGCATCTGGGCCACGCCTATTCGGCGCTGCTGGCGCATGACATGGCGCGTGCGAATGGCGGGGCGTTTTTGCTGCGGATCGAGGATATTGACGCCGCGCGGTCGCGCCTCGAATGGGAGGCGCAGATTTATAAGGATTTGCAATGGCTTGGGGTGGGGTGGGATGGCGAGGTCATGCGCCAATCGGGCCGCCTGCCCGCCTATGACGCCGCTTTGCAGGGGCTATGGGACAGGGGTTTGCTGTACCCTTGCACCTGCACCCGCCGCGATATCGAGGCGGCGGCCTCTGCCCCGCAAGAGGGGGCGATCGGGCCTGATGGGCCTGTCTATCCCAGAACTTGCCGCTGCGCGCCAAGTGGGGCGATGCCACGGGATGCGGCACTGCGGCTGAATATGGGATTGGTTGCGCAAGCGACTGCGTTTCAAGAGAAGGGCGAAGGGTTGGCGGGCATGGTGGCCACTCCCGCGCAAGATTACGTTCAGTCCATCGGCGATGTGGTGCTGGCGCGGCGGGATATGGGGACATCTTATCATCTTTCGGTTGTCCTGGACGATGCGGCGCAGGGGATTACCCATGTGCTGCGCGGGGCAGATTTGTTTGACGCCACGCGGATTCACGCGCTTTTGCAGCAGATCTTGGGCCTGCCTACGCCGATCTATCACCACCACCGCCTGATCAGGGATGAGGCTGGCAAGCGGCTAGCGAAACGTGACGACGCGAGGGCGCTGTCGAAATACCGCAGCGAGGGAGCTACGCCTGCTGATATTCGGCGCATGGTGGGGTTATAGGGGTTTGGTCAATTCGACTTCATCGCCTTCGCGAATGGCGGTATAAAAGCAGGAACGTCGATTGGTATGGCAAGCGGGGCCAGTTTGATCGACCAGGGCCAGCAAACAATCGCGGTCGCAGTCGATGCGCAGATCGACCAGTTTTTGCGTGTGTCCCGATGTCTCGCCCTTCACCCAAAACGCCGCGCGCGAGCGTGACCAATAGGTTACCCGGCCCGTTTGCAGTGTCTGCGCCACAGCCTGCGCATTCATCCATGCAAACATTAGCACTTCGCCCGTGGCGTGATCTTGGGCAATGCAGGGGATCAGGCCGTTTGCGTCATAGGTCAGGCTTGCAGGATCAAACATCATGGCTCCTTGCGGCGGGTCTTTTCGGCGGGTCTTTTCGGCGGCGTGAATTGGGCATATCTTAAGCCAAGCAAAAGGAAAAGTGATGAGCGATGGCGATCTGATAGCGCTTTATTCCGCGCGCATACTGGAACTGACCACACAAATTCCGCATTTAGGGCGGCTGGAGGGGGCTATGGGGGCGGGGGCGGCCCGCTCGCCCCAGTGCGGATCGACTGTTTCGGTCGAGGTCGCAGTGCAAGGTGGGCGGATCACAGGCTTTGCGCAAACCGTCAAGACCTGCGCTTTGGGCCAAGCATCGGCCGCGATTTTTGGCGCGGGGGTGATTGGGCAACAGGTGGCAGATTTGCCCGCCCTGCGCGCCCAAGTGGCAGATATGCTGGCGATTGACGCGGCCCCGCCCCCTGCCCCGTTTGCCGACTACGAAGTGCTGCGCGCGGCGCAGGCGTATAAGAACCGCCACGCCTCGATTTTGCTATGCATCGATGCGACGATAAAGGCCTGCGTAGACGCATAAAAAAACCGCCGCACATCACTGGGATGGCGGCGGAAGTGGCATTCTTGATCGAACTGGCGCAGACGGGACAGACGGCGCGCGATCAGCAGAACGCAGGCAAAAAAACAGCAGCAGGCGCTTAAAAAGGGCCCGTAAACCCAAGCCACGCAAACAGCAAAACAAACAGTGAAACAGCACCGATAGCATCTTCAATCAAAGCGGAATGGCGGGTTTGATCAACGATTTTGGTCTTGAATTTCATGATAGCCTCCCTAGTTTGTTGCCATATTGTTCTCACAACATTAACTATTGGTCAAGAACTTTTTAAGAACATTTGTGAACAAAGTGGGATTTTTGCGCTTGGGGTGGGTTAACCCACGGAAATCAAACGAATTGCGCGGTCTTGATCCAGCAGCCATAGCAATGCGCGTGCCGCCTGCCCGCGCGCGCTGGTCAGGTTTGGATCCATCGCCAGCAGCGCCCGCGCATCTGATTGCGCCACCGCCATCAGCGCGCTTTGGGTTTCTAAATCGGCCACACGAAAGCGCGGCAGACCCGACTGGGCCGTGCCAATCAAATCGCCCGCACCGCGCATGGCAAGGTCTTCTTCAGAAATCTTAAACCCATCCTCGGTTTCGCGGATAACCTTCAGCCGCCGCGAAGCGGTTTCCGAAAGGGGCGCTTGGTACAGCAGCAAGCAGGTCGAACTTTCAGCCCCACGCCCCACCCGCCCACGCAATTGGTGCAATTGCGCAAGGCCAAAGGTTTCAGCGCGCTCGATCACCATAATCGTGGCATTGGGCACGTTTACCCCCACTTCGATAACGGTGGTGGCGACCAAAACCGCCGTCTCGCCCGCCACAAACCGCGCCATCGCGGCGTCTTTCTCGGCGGGGGGCATTTGGCCATGCACCAGCCCCACCTTGCCGCCAAACTGCGCGCGAAGGGCGGCAAAGCGCACTTCGGCAGAGGCCAGATCGACCACTTCGGATTCCTCGACCAGCGGGCAAACCCAATAGGCCTGTTTGCCATCTGCAATCGCGCGGGCCATATGCGCGGTAACTTCATCCAGCCGATTGGTGGGGATCAGCGCAGTTTTGATCGGCTTTCGCCCTGCGGGTTTTTCATCCAAAACCGACACATCCATATCGCCGTAACTGGCCAGTGCAAGGCTGCGCGGAATGGGGGTAGCTGTCATCACCAAAACATCTGCCGCCTCGCCTTTGGCGCCCAGTTCCATCCGCTGGGCCACGCCAAAGCGATGCTGCTCGTCCACCACAGCCAGACGAAGGTCCTGAAAATGCACATCTTTTTGGAAAACAGCGTGCGTGCCGACCAATATTTGAATGCGGCCATCTGCCAATGCTGCCAGCTTTTCGGCGCGATCTGCGCCTTTGTCGCGGCCTGTCAGTACCTCAAGCCGCACCCCCGCCGCTGCGGCCAGCGGCATCAAACCTTCGGCATGTTGGCGGGCCAAAATTTCCGTGGGGGCCATCAGCGCGCCCTGCCCGCCCGCCTCGACCGCGATCAGCAGCGCAAGAAACGCAACCAGTGTTTTGCCCGCGCCAACATCGCCTTGCAGCAGGCGGTTCATGCGCTGCGGGCTGGCCAGATCGGCGGCGATTTCCGCCAAGGCGCGGGTCTGCGCCCCTGTGGGTGCATAGGGTAGACTGGCCAGAACGCGGGCTTGCAGCGCACCGCTGCCCTGTGACGCGCGCCCCTTGCCGCGCCGCATGGTCGCCCGC
>CAXNJD010000251.1:0-3631 GCA_964202545.1 Cypionkella sp. | reverse complement strand
GGCCTACCGCCCAGGCAAATTTCTGAATGCGTCAATGGACAAAGCGTCCGAGGATAACGAGCGTAACTCCTTGCTTTTTGACATTGAAGGCGGACGCAAACTGGTGGTCGTGCAAATCGCAGGCCTGATCGCGCGCCGCATTGTTCCCTTCGTGACCGAGGGACAAACCCTGCGCACAGGAGAACGTTTTGGCCTGATCCGTTTTGGTTCGCGTCTGGATGTCTATCTGCCCGAAGGGGTAGAGCCGCTGGTCTGCCTTGGCCAAACGATGATTGCAGGCGAGACTGTGATCGCCGAGCTTGGCCGCGAGACATTGGCGCGCAGCGCCAATTTGGAATAACGCATGGCAATCTTGCCAAAGTCCACTCCGCGCCGCACAACGCCGCGCCGCGTGATGAATCTGTGGCAGCTTTTGCCCAATTTAGTGACAGTCGGTGCGCTATGTGCAGGGCTAACTGCAGTGCGCTTTGCCACTGAAGGGCAATTTGGTATGGCCGTGGGGCTGATCATTGCCGCCGCCATTATGGATGGCTTAGATGGCCGCATTGCCCGCCTTCTGAAAAGTGAAAGCGAGATTGGCGCCGAATTGGACAGTCTTTGCGATTTTGTCAATTTTGGCGTGGCTCCTGCTTTGGTTTTGTATTTATGGGCGCTGCAAGATATGCGCGCCGAAGGCTGGATTGCTGCGCTGGTGTATACGGTGGCCTGCCTTCTGCGCCTTGCCCGCTTTAACGTAGGCTCGCGCGCGGCTGACGCAGATTCAAGCAGTTTTCAGGGCGTACCATCCCCCGCAGGGGCAATGTTGGTTTTGCTGCCGATCTTTATGGTCAAAGCCTTTGATCTATCCCTGCCACCAGAGGCCACATGGGCTGTGGCGCTGTGGATGGCCGCCGTAGGCGCGCTGATGGTTGGGCGGTTTCCCACGCCATCGTTCAAACGTATTGGTGTTTACCCCGAAGCGGTGTCTTTTATTGTGCTGGGCTTTGTTGTGCTTATGGCGGCGCTGTGGAATTACCCTTGGATCACGCTGGTCGCGCTGGATTTAGCCTATATCGCGATATTGCTGATCAACCTAATACCGCGCCGCGTAAAGCCCGTTTAGACGACCTTTCGCGCTTCTCTTTTTCTTAAATATCCTGGGGGGACGTTGCTAAAGCCATGCTTTAGCAACTGGGGGGCTAGCCCCCCTTTTGCCCGCAAAATTGCGCATTTCCTTGGGCGTAATTTACCCCTAATATCCTGTCAAACAGGGAGATAAATCATGACTGCAGTTCGTTGGGGCATCTTAGGCGGCGCTAATTTTGCACTGGGGCATATGGCCCCTGCGATTCACGCCGCAAAAGGGGCCGAATTTTACGCGCTGGCCACGTCTAGCGCTGATAAGGCCGCAGGCTTTGCCGCCTTTAACCCCGCGCTGAAAGTGCACGCGACCTATGAGGCGCTGCTGGCCGACCCAATGGTCGAAGCCGTCTATATTCCCCTGCCTAACCATCTGCATGTCGAATGGTCGCTTAAAGCGTTGGCAGCAGGCAAGCATGTGCTGACGGAAAAGCCTATTGCATTGCAAGCCAGCGAAATTGACCAGATTATCGCCGCGCGCGATGCCAGCGGCAAAATCGCAGCCGAGGCCTATATGATCGTGCATCACCCCCAATGGCAGCGGGCAAAAGAATGGCTAGAGGCGGGCGAAATTGGCATCCTGCGCCATGTCGACGCGGCGTTTTCGTTCCATCTTTTGGACATGGACAATATACGCAACCGCAAGGATTCGGGCGGTGGCAGCCTGCGCGATATTGGGGTCTATACTTTTGGGTCGGCGCGCTATGTCACATCTTCGGAGCCAATTGATATTTCGGCGCGCATTGTTTTCGAGGGCGGTATCGACAGCTTTGCCCAAGTCGCTGGTATAATGGAGGGCCCGCATGGGCGCTTTACCTATGGTTCGATGACATCGATGCGGCTGTATAACCGTCAAACTGTGGTATTTCAGGGCGATAAAGGGATGATCCGCCTTGATGGCGGGCCATTTAACGCGAATGTAAATGACATTGCCGCAGTAGAATTGCACCGCGCGGGCAACACGGTGCTGACCGAGCGTTTTCCCACCGCCAACCAATACGTCAGCCAAGTTGAGGCGTTCTCCAATGCAGTGCGCACGGGCGCGCCTTATGGCCCCACATTGGAATTTGTACGCAGCACGCAGGCGATGATGGATACGGTTTATGAAAAGGCCGTTGAAATCACCTTGTGACCGATGCCCGACTTTATCGTAAAAATGCATCTGCCCCAGCGCACGTTAGACAGCGCTTGGGAGCAGCGACAAGTTTACGAACGCATTGGCCGCGCGCTGGAACCCTTTGGCGCGCGGTTTGAATATGTGCTGCATAACAGGGACACCGCGCTGGATTTGATCGAGGGTGACCACGATTTTCACATTCTGGAACGGGGCACCGTTCAGCATCCCCGCGCGCTGAACTGTGGGTCTGCGTATATCGCGCCCTACCATTACCTTGACCCTGTTGGCACGCGGTATCTTTCGTCAATCGGGCAAAGGGAGTTTGACCCTGCGCAGATTGATCTAGATGGGGCAATGGCGTTTCAGGGCGACCTTTTCGCCGCGCATGCGTTGGCGCGCAAATCGCGCTATGATCAGCCAAAGGACAAGTTAGACATACCGCAAGGCTGCATTGCGGTGTTTTTGCAATCGGAAAGCCACCGCGCCGTGGGCGAGGCGCTGTATGTGTCTATGCGGCAGATGGTTAAGGCCCTGCTGGCGCGGGATGATCCTCGCCCGATCGTGGTTAAACCGCATCCACGCGACATTGATTTTGAAACGCTGGGCTGGCTGGTGCAAAAATCGCGCAAGGATACCCGTTTGCAGATTATTCCTGCCAATATCCATGATATTTTGGCCGCCGCATCGCTGGTGGTTACCATCAATTCCGCTGTGGGGATAGAGGCGATGATTCACGGCCGACCTGTGCTCACTTGCGGACAGGCCGATTTTCATCACGCCACCGAGGTGCTGCGCGCGCGGGATGGGTTTGACGCCGCCATCACGCGCGCCGAAGGCAAGGCTTGGCCCCATGCGCAATATCTGTATTGGTTTTTCCGCATAAACTGCATTTCCATTACCTCGCCCACATTGGGCGCGGATGTGATGGCGAAAATTGCGGCCACGGGGTATTTTGCCACTTTAGGCTGA
The DNA here is from genome assembly GCA_964202545.1 of Cypionkella sp. Lineage (GTDB taxonomy): Bacteria > Pseudomonadota > Alphaproteobacteria > Rhodobacterales > Rhodobacteraceae > Cypionkella. Next base: position 426 of record CAXNJD010000251.1, on the reverse strand, counting down.
TTTCCGCCGATGAGGCGGGCGATTTTGGGCTGGCATTGAAGGGGGGCGGGGGGCTTCCCACATGAGGTGCAGGCAACCAAGGAGGCCAGAATGTCCAACGCAAACGTCGAAAATGCCGCCCCCGCCCCAGAGGCAAGCGAAACCGCACCCCGCAAAGCAGTTTGGCTGCGCGGCTTTTACATGATCATCACCGCATTTCTGATTGGGGCCGCGCAATCGGTTCTGGTCTTGCTGGCGCTGATCCAGTTCTTGCTGATGCTGATTTCGCGCGGCGAGTCCAATGCCCAGATCGCTGATTTTGGTGAGACTGTGGGCAAATGGATGTCGCAGGCTGCCAAGTTTCTAACCGCGAAAAGCGAAGACAAGCCTTGGCCACTGGGCCCGCTGACGTAAGGTTGGCTGATAGGTAGAAGCGGGGGGGGGGGG
>CAXNJD010000250.1:0-3668 GCA_964202545.1 Cypionkella sp. | reverse complement strand
CCCCCTTTAAGGCCGCATGGCGGTTGACGTCTTTATACAGCAAATACCGAAACGGCTCTGGCCCTGCGGCATAGCAGGCCTGCGGGCAATAGGCGCGCAGCCACATAAAATCGCCCGCCTCTACCTCTACCCAAGTTTGGTTCAGCTTGTACACCGCGTTGCCTTGCAGCACGAAAAGCCCGTGCTCCATCACATGGGTTTCTTCAAACGGAATAACGCCGCCCGGCTGAAAGGTAACGATGTTGACATGCGCATCGTATCGAATATCGGCAGGGTCAACAAAGCGGGTCGTGCCCCAAACGCCGTTCGTATCGGGCATGGTGATAAGGGGGTGATCTGCCTCATGGGTCACAAAGGCGGGCGGAATTTCGACCCCATCAACCGCCTCATATCGTTTGCGAATCCAATGGAAAGGCGCGGTTTTGGTGGCCTTTAGCGTACAATGCGCGGCAGGGGGAATAAAGGCATATCCGCCCGCCGCCATTGCATGTTTTTGCCCGTTGATGGTGATTTCCATCGCGCCATCGGTCATAAACAGAAAATGTTCCGCGCCTGAATCCGCATCAGGCATATCGCTGCCGCCGCCTGCCTGCACCTGCGCGACATATTGGCTGAATGTTTCGGAAAAGCCCGTCATGGGCCGCGCAATCAGCCAAAGTTTTGTATCCCGCCAATGCGGCAGATAACTGGTGACGATGTCGGCAAAGCAACCCTTTGGGATAAAAGCGAAACTTTCGGTGAACATCGCGCGGCCTGTCATCAGGCTGGTTTGGGGCGGCAACCCGCCTGTGGGCGAATAATAACTGCTCATGGTAAAATGTCCTTTAGACGCAGCGCGGCAATGCGTTCTACTTGGGCGCAGGCGGTAGCAAATTCCGTTTCCGAACTATTGTTCAGGCGAGTTTCAAAGGCGTGCAGAATGCTGGCCTTAGTATTGTCGCGCACGGCGATGATAAAGGGAAAGCCGTGCTTTTCGACATAGGCTGTGTTCAGGCGGGTAAAGGTTTCGCGTTCGAAATCCGTCAGCGCGTCCAATGCCGCGCTAGCCTGTTCGGCACTGGATTCCGCCGTAAGCCTTTTGGCTGCGGCCAGTTTGCCCGCAAGGTCGGGGTGGGCGTTAAGCACGCCCAAACGTTCGGCATGGGAGGCGCTGCGGAACATTCGAGCAAGGGCATTGTGCAGGCCAATGGCCGTGTCATGCGCCGGGCCAAGTTCTAAATTGAACGCCCGTTCAGCAATCCAAGTGGAATGTTCAAAAACCCCGCCAAAGCGGGCCACAAACGCCGCACGATCCATCTGGCTGGGGCGTTCAAACCGTTTCGGCGGATGGGTTTTGGCCCAATGCTGCGCAATATCGCCGCGCCGTGCAAACCAAACGCCTTCATGCCTGCGCGCATAGTCCAAAAACCGCATCAGCCCAGCGATTTTACCGGGCCGCCCAATCAGGCGGCAATGCAGACCCACTGAAAACATCTTGGCAGCCCCGGCGAGACCCTCGGCATACAGTACGTCAAATGTATCTTTCAGATAGGTAAAAAACTGCTCGCCCTCGATATACCCTGGCGCGGTCGCAAAGCGCATATCGTTAGCTTCCAGTGTATAGGGGATGATCAACTGATCCCGCTCTCCCACTTGCCGCCAATATGGCAAATCATCATCGTAAGTATCTGAAATCCAATCCATTTGTTCTGTTTCGGCCACCAGATCAACAGTGTTTACACTGCATCGCCCCGTGTACCAGCCGCGCGGCGCAGCGCCGACCACTTCGGTATGTAGGCGGATCGCCTCGGCAATCTGGGCGCGCTCTGTGTCGATAGGCATATCGCGGTGATCAACCCATTTCAGCCCGTGGCTGGCAATTTCCCAGCCTGCCGACTTCATTGCGACCACCTGTTCAGGATTGCGCGCCAGCGCCGTAGCCACGCCGTAAATGGTTACAGGAATATTCAGCCCCGTGAACAATCGGTGCAGCCGCCAAAACCCCGCCCGCGCGCCGTAATCGTAAATCGATTCCATATTCCAATGGCGCATATTCGGCCAAGGCGCGGCCCCTGCGATATCCGATAAAAACGCCTCGGACTGGCCATCGCCATGCAGGATGTTATTCTCGCCGCCCTCTTCATAATTCAGCACCAAGGATATGGCGATGCGTGCGCCGTTCGGCCATGCGGCGTCGGGCGGGTTTTGTCCGTGGCCATGAAAATCGCGCGGATAGCGGGGGGGCTGAGGCATGGCTGCTCCTTTGACGGCAATTTACGGCAGAATGCCACAAAACATTATCAAATAAACCCAGAAAGACCTGTGCGCAGCAAGGGTGGTTTTTGCATGGGGCGCAATGCTATGCTGCCGCAAATAGGGGGACGCCATGGGCAAACTGACAACGCATGTTTTGGATACGGCGCGGGGCATGCCTGCGGCGGGGGTTACGATTTGGTTGTACCGCGTGACGGGCGAAAGCCACAAAAAGATTGCCGAGGTGGTGACCAATTCCGATGGCCGCACAAATGGCCCCATGCTTGAAGGCGCGGCGCTGACCGTCGGGCAATATGAACTGGTGTTTCATGCGGGCGATTATCTGCGCGCCACGGGGCAGGTATCGGGGGGCCAAGGCGCGGGCGAGGTTTTGTTTTTGGATCAAATTCCAATTCGCTTTGGTATCCCTGATGCATCGGAGCATTACCATGTGCCGCTGCTGTTTTCGCCCTTTGCCTACTCCACCTATCGCGGCAGTTGAATTTTCTGGCATTCTGCCGCGCGCCTTGCCAAAGTGGGGAAAACTTTGGGGGCAAACTATGTCAGGCAATCGACATTTCGGAACAGGCAATTACTTTCGTCATTTTCTGGCGCGAACAGATGAAAAGATGCTGTTCAATATGGACCATTATTTGGATGTTTACGATCGTGAACTTGCCCCTTGGATGGGCGAGCGGGTGAATTTTCTGGAAATTGGCATTTATAAAGGCGGCAGTTTGCGGATGTGGCGCGATTTCTTTGCGCCGCAGTCTAGCCTGACCTTTCTGGATATCGACCCCGCCTGCAAGGCGCTGGAAATTCCGGGCACTGACATTCGCATCGGCGATCAAACCGACGTGCCTTTTTTGCAATCGGTGGCGCAGGAAAAAGGGCCATTTGACATTATTGTCGACGATGGCGGCCACAAGATGGATCAGCAGATCACGTCCTTTCGCGCGCTGTGGGGCGCGCTTAAGGATGGTGGGCTTTATATTGTGGAAGATACCCACACCAGCTATTGGCCGGGGTTTGGCGGCGGCGGGCATAAAGCGCCTGGCAGTTTCATCGAATTTGCCAAAGACCTGATTGATAAGATGCATTCATGGTATACTGAGGATGACATCGGTTTCCCCCTGCATCCGCTTGCTGCGCAAATTGGCGGTATTCAGTTTTTCGACAGCCTTGTGATTATCCGCAAACAACTGAAAAAGCCGCCCGTTGCGTTGACGTCGCAGCATGGCCGCGTGGGGGCATCGGACAAAATCCTAAAGGTGCGCGGGCGCGTGTCGATTTTCTAAGTCTTGCACCTTTGTCCCCGCGCCGCTAGGAATCGCCGCAAATAAGGGGGCTTTCGCTATGGACACATCTGCACTTCGGGCAAAGTTTTTGGGCGCAGCGGCGGCGGCAAGCGGTGAGCCCGCGCTGGAAGAAGTGCG
>CAXNJD010000249.1:0-3680 GCA_964202545.1 Cypionkella sp. | reverse complement strand
GGCTATAGCCAAGTCATCACCTCGCCCAAGGGCAAAGTGCTGGGCGAGGTGGGAATCGGCAACCGCAAAGATATACGCAATGCGGTCGAGGCTGCCCACGCCGCCAAAGGCTGGGGCAAAGCCACTGCGCATAACCGCGCGCAGGTGATCTATTACATCGCTGAAAATCTGTCTGCCCGCGCAGATGAATTTGCCCGCCGCCTGTCTGATATGGGCAGCAAAAATGGCGCAGCAGAGGTGGATATGTCCATTCAGCGCCTGTTCACCTATGCCGCTTGGGCCGACAAATTTGACGGCGCAATCAAGCCTGTTCCGTTGCGCGGCACGGCGCTGGCGCTGAATGCGCCCATCGGCGTGATTGGGGCCATGTGCCCCGATGAGGCTCCACTTTTGGGCCTGATTTCTGTTATGGCCCCCGCGATATCGATGGGCAATACGTGCGTTCTTGTCCCCTCACAAACCGCGCCACTTGCGGCCACGGATTTCTATCAAGTGTTAGAGACATCCGATCTGCCCGCAGGGGTGGTGAATATCGTCACGGGCGATCATGCCGATTTAGCCAAATCGCTGGCAGGGCATATGGACGTGGACGCTGTGTGGTCGTTTTCATCCTCGCCCCTGTCCCAGATGATCGAGGCGCAGTCGGTGGGCAATCTAAACCGCACTTGGGTCAACAACGCGCGCGCGGTGGATTGGTATGCCCCCGCCGCCGAAGGCCGCGCGTTTTTACGCGCGGCGACCGATGTAAAAACGGTATGGATCCCCTTTGGCGAATAAACAGCCGCGAAGCGCAGCCTGTTTATGGCACGCTCAGCCCGCGCTGAACGGCAGGGCGGGCAAGGAAACGTTCTAAGTATGCCAGAACATTCTTGCGGCTTGGCATTTCTACCAAATCGCCGCCCTTATAGTGGTCGCGCATGCCCCGCAGCCAAGGTGCGATAGCTATATCAGCGATGGAATAGTCGCCCGCACTCCACTCGCGGCCCTCCAACCCCTTATCCAGCACGCCCAGCAGGCGGGCGGCTTCTGCGCGATAGCGTTCCTTGGGGCGCGGGTCTTCAATGTCTTTGCCTGCATACACATGAAAAAATCCAAACTGCCCAAACATCGGCCCAAGCCCGCCCATTTGAAACATCAGCCATTGCAGCACTTCATAGCGGTTTGCGGCAGGCAGCAGCTTGCCCGACTTTTCTGCCAGATAAATCAAGATTGCCCCGCTTTCAAACAGCGCCATCGGCGCACCATTTGGCCCGTTCGGGTCAATAATTGAAGGGATTTTGTTGTTTGGGTTCAATGACAGAAATTCGGGGGTCATCTGATCGTTCTTACCAAAATCCACCAAATGCGCCTCATAGGGCAGGCCCATTTCTTCTAGCGCAATTGATACCTTCACCCCGTTCGGCGTGGGCAGCGAATACAGTTGAATAACGATGGGGTCGTTTGCAGGCCAGCGCGCTGTGATGGGAAATTCCGAAAGATTGGTCATATTCTTCTCCTGTTTGGGAAGTTTTAACAGAAATTCCCCGCAGCGATGCATAAAAATTGATGCAATTTCGCGCAACTTGTGCGCTAAAGTGCACGCGCAGCTAATCGCGCAAAAAGCGCAAAAAAAGAGGGAACGGAAATGATCAAGGAATTCAAGGATTTTATCGCCAAAGGCAATGTCATGGACTTGGCCGTTGGTATCATCATCGGCGCGGCGTTTACGGCGATTGTCAGTAGCCTTGTTGCCGATCTGATCAACCCGATCATCGGGCTGATCTTGGGCGGGGTGGATTTTACCAGCATGTATGTCGTGCTGTCGGGCAATGTGCCAGCTGGTGCAGGCCTGCAAGTGGCGCGCGATGCAGGGGCTGCCGTGTTCGCCTATGGCGCGTTCATTACTGCTGTGATCAACTTTCTGATCATCGCTTTTGTGGTGTTCTTGCTGGTGAAAGGCGTGAACAAAATCAAAGGCGAAAAGCCAGCCGAACCTGCTGCCCCCGCTGGGCCATCGGAGCTGGACGTGCTGAAGGATGTTTTGGCAGCAGTGAAGAAGTAAGCGTTCTAAACACAGAAAAGGCCCCCGATTTCGGGGGCCTTTTTTGTTTAGGCAGCCAAAACCGAATGGTCTGGCCGTTTGCGCAAGTACGTCCACCAGATGCGATACAGCGTCAGCGCGGCCAATGGCGCGAAATGCACCGCTGCGGGGGGCCACGATCCCCAATTGTGCAGAGCAGCCCAGTGCAGCAGCGTTAGCACAGCGGCGGCATATGTCCAGCGTTGCAGCCATTTCCACCATGTCCCCATCTTGCGCACGGCAAAGTCCATCGATGTGGCGGCCAGCGGAATAAACACCGCAAAGGCCAGCCAGCCCATCAACATGTCAAACTCGCTCGCCTCGGCCAAAATGCGCGCCAAGGTTTCCTCAACAACCACATAGGCCAGCGTGTGCACCGCGGCATAGGCAAAGGCCGCAACACCGAAATAGCGGCGGTTCTTTTTCAACCAGCGCGCAAAACCGCTGCCGCGCGTCAGCAGCATCAGGGGCGTGGCCATCATGGAAATAATCATAAAACGGGCGGAAAACTCGCCCGATCCGTGGATCACGCCGCGCAGGGCGCGGGTTTCTTCGCCAAAGAAGGGTGCGATCATGGTCAAGGCAGGTAGGGCCAGAACGGCCCACAGCCAGTAGGGATTTAGAAAAGATAGGCGCGCGAACATGGGAAACCTCAAGGTTGCTTTCCTTATCAACGCCCGCGCGCCCGCTTTCCGTCGCTACATCTTCAACGCCTCGGCCCCTGAAATGCTGGGCAGGCCCAGCGCCGCGCCCACGGCGGCATAGGTCAAATGGCCCGCATGCACGTTAAGGCCATTCAGCAGGTGCTTGTCATCGGCGCAGGCCTGCTTCCAGCCCTTATTCGCCAAGGCAAGCATAAACGGCATGGTCGCATTGCCCAAAGCAAGGGTCGAGGTGCGCGCCACCGCCCCTGGCATATTGGCCACGCAATAATGCATAATGCCGTCCACCTCGTAAATCGGGTCTTGGTGGGTGGTCGCGCGGCTGGTCTCGAAACACCCGCCTTGGTCAATCGCCACATCCACCAGCGCCGCGCCGGGTTTCAATTCCTTCAACTGCGCTTTCGAGATCAGCTTGGGCGCAGCCGCCCCTGGGATCAGCACCGCGCCGATAATCAAATCCGCCTCGCGCGCCAGCGCGATGGTCGTTGCTGCGTCGGCATAGGCATTCTTGAACGAACCCCCGAACACATCATCCAAATACCGCAAACGGTTGACCGAGCGATCCAGCACCGTCACATCCGCCCCCATCCCCGCCGCGATTTTCGCCGCATGGGTGCCCACCACGCCGCCACCAATGACCAGAACACGTGCAGGCAAAACACCGGGCACGCCGCCCATCAACACGCCGCGCCCGCCATTGGCCTTTTGCAGCGTCCATGCGCCCACCTGCGGGGCCAAACGACCCGCCACTTCGGACATGGGGGCCAGCAGCGGCAAGCCGCCGCGATCATCGGTCACCGTTTCATAGGCGATGCAGGTCGCGCCCGATGCAAGCAGGTCTTTAGTCTGCTCTGGGTCTGGGGCCAAATGTAGATAGGTGAACAGAATTTGCCCCTGCCGCAGGCGGGCACGCTCAATTGGCTGGGGTTCTTTCACCTTAACAATCATATCGGCGCTGG
>CAXNJD010000248.1:0-3682 GCA_964202545.1 Cypionkella sp. | reverse complement strand
GCTAAAAGAAGATCGGCTGATTTATCGCCACTGGTTTAACGAGCGCAGCCATAAATCCCTGTTCTACGCCTCGATGAACCTGCAAAAGCGCCTTGGATTACAGCGGGCCATTCCCGCCGACATTGCCATGCAAATCGGCAGCCAATGGTGGTGCCTGCGCCGCCGCACGATTGAATGGCTTTTGGATTTCATCAAAAAGCGCCGCGATGTGATGCGGTTTTTTCGCACCACGTGGATCCCTGACGAGACGTTCTTTCAAACGCTTGTCCGTCACCTTGTGCCCGAACACGAGGTGCGCACCCGCACGCTGACCTTCTTGCTGTTTACCGATTACGGCATGCCAGTGGTCTTTTACAACGACCATTATGATTTCCTGCTGTCCCAAGACTATCTTTTTGCCCGCAAGATCAGCCCCATGGCCAACGATTTGAAAACCCGCCTTGGCACGCTTTATAGCAATGATCAGCAAAGCTTTGCCATCTCGAACGAAGGCAGGTCACTGTTCAAGTTTTTAACAGCGCGGGGCCGCATTGGCCGCCGCTTTGCGCCGCGCTTTTGGGAAACCGATCAAAGCCTTGGGCGCGATTCCAGCCTGATGATTGTGACATGCAAGAAATGGCACATCGCCAAACGGCTATTGGGGCGTATTCGCAGCGCAACGCCGATTCCATCGATTGAATATCTGTTTAACGAAGCCTCGACAGAATTGCCCGACTTGGGCGGCATCCAGACCACGCTGGACAAACGCACCCGCCACCGCCGCGCTTTGGTGCAGATGCTGTTTGCCAATTGGCACAGCGATAAGCTAGTGATCTGCATCGATCCCGCAAATATTGACCTGATCAAAGACTTCTACAGTGATGCTGGCACAACGCGGCTTTTGGAAATTGAATGCGAATTTACCGATGACTATCTGATCGGCCATGCCAAACGCGTGGGCCTTGCAACCGATAGAACGCCCAAAGAAACATTGGCGCGGCTGCTTCCAACCATTCGTTATGATGTGCGCTTTGAATCTGATCAGATTAAAGAGGTTGGGTTTGATCAACATCACAAACTGCGCCAATCTGGCCGCGCCGATGACAATGCCCGCGCCTTGGCGGCATTTTTGGATGTAGACTTTGACACCAGCCGCGAGATATTGGCGCTGGATCACCTATTTGTGGACTGACCATGCAAAAGACCTATGACCCGCAGAACATCTTTGCCCGCATCCTGCGCGGCGAAATTCCCAATAAAACCGTGCTGGACACAGACCATACGCTTGTGTTTCACGATATTAATCCAGCCGCCCCGGTGCATGTTTTGGCCATTCCCAAAGGCGCTTATATGGATTTTTCCGATTTTGCCGCCCGCGCCAGCGCGGCTGAGCTTGTAGATTTCCACCGCGCCTGCGCATCGGTTTGCGATATGCTGGGGATAGAGGCGCAGGGCTATCGCTGCATCACCAATTCAGGCGCGCATGGGATGCAAGAAGTGCCGCATTACCATTTGCATATCCTCGGCGGGCGCGCGTTGGGGCGGATTGTCGATCCTGCATAACGCAAGTTTGCGGTTGGGTGCCTGCGGCGAGGATATTTTGGCCAAAGTGAAAAGGCTATCGGCGAAAGGGTTTCGGGCGCAGCCCCTGCCCCGCGCTGGCGACAACATCGGCAATGCGCGCGACGCGGGTCGGGGCGGTTTTTGCAGTTTTTATCCATTCCAGCGTGCCGCGTTTGATGGATTTCGGATAGGCGTCAAAGGCGGGGCGCGCATCCCCCAAGGCTGCAATCAGATCATCAGGGGCGATCAGCGCATCGACATCGTTCAGAAAATCTCACATGCCACCCGCGATGGCGGCGGCAATCTTCGCCTCGCCCGCCGCCGTCATCGCGCCTGACGCGCGGGCGCGCTGGACATGCGCCTTGTTGATGGCAGACCAACCTGATTTGGGATTGCGCGGCGCGATCAAGATCATGCTGCGATCATCGTCCAACGCGCGGGTCATGCTATCAATCCAGCCCCAGCACAGCAGTTCTTCAACTTGCGGCTCGTAGGCCAGATAGTTGGAGTGGTGGCGTTTATATGTGGCCAGCCATTGACTGGGGGCGCTGGCGTGATTTTCCGCCAGCCAAGCGCGCAGGTCGGCGCGGGTGGCGATCGTTAGGATTGGCGTATCAGCAGCGGCAGGCATCAGATAATTGTTTTCCCCTGTGCAAGCTTTGCGATAAATTCTGCCATTCGTTTTGCGCGGGTGTCTTCGCGTTTGGCCGATGTCAGGCGGTAATAAATCGCAAAGCGGTTTGCTGCGTTTAACCGATCTAACCCCACCTGCGCGGCAGGGTTTTGCGCAACAAGTGCCAGAAAATCAGCCGGTATTTCTGCGCCTTTCCCACCCAAATAAGCCGCATCCCACGCGCCGTTTTGGCGGGCAAGTTCCACTTGCGCCATGCCGCGCGGGGTTATCCTTCCCTCTGCGATCAGCTTTTCAACATGGGCCACGTTCTTTTGGCTCCACGCGCTGCCGCGGCGGCGCGGAGTGAAGCGTTGGATAAAACTTGTCTCGTTGAATGATTTCTTGATCCCATCGATCCAGCCATGCGCCAGCGCCTCGATCACGGCCTGCTCCCACGTGATAGATGGCAGTCCACTGGCCTTTTTGTGCATCATCACCCAGATTTCCGTGGCGTCTGGGTTGGCGGCCAGCCAAGCGTTCCATTCGGCAGGCGTGGCAAATACAATGGGGCCAGCGTTCAATGCGCAGCCGCCCAGTTTGGCCCCTGCCCCGCCTCGACAATCAGATCCACATCCATTTGCATGGCGGGGGCGCTTGCGGTTTGCATGACGTTCTTGGCAATGGCGGTCAGGTCGGCGGCGGCGCTTTCCTCGACTTCGAACAGCAGTTCGTCATGCACTTGCAGCAGCATTTTAGCGGGCAAATGGGCGATGGCGCCGTCCATTCGCACCATCGCGCGGCGGATCACATCGGCGGCGGTGCCCTGAATGGGCGCGTTGATAGCGGCGCGTTTGGCAAAGCCTGCACCAGGGCCTTTCGCATTAATCTCGGGCGTGTGGATTTTGCGGCCAAACAGGGTTTGCACAAAACCATTCTCTTGGGCGAACTTCACCGTTTGGGTCATGTATTCCTTTATGCCCGGAAACCGTTCAAAATAGCGGTCGATAAAGCCCTGCGCCTCGGCGCGCGGGATGCGCAGATTGCGGGCAAGGCCAAAGCCTGAAATGCCGTAAATCACCCCGAAATTGATCGCCTTGGCACGGCGGCGGACATCGGGTGTCATTTGGTCCAGCGGCACGCCAAACATTTCTGATGCTGTCATGGCGTGAATATCGATACCCTGCGCAAAGGCCGCTTTTAGGGCGGGCAGATTCGCCATATGGGCCAAGATGCGCAGTTCGATCTGGCTATAATCAAGGCTGACCAGAACCTTCCCCCTAGGGGCCACAAAGGCCTCGCGAATGCGGCGGCCTTCTTCGCTGCGAATGGGGATGTTTTGCAAATTCGGATCGGTCGAGGACAGCCGCCCTGTAATGGCCCCCGAAATGGAATAACTGGTATGCACGCGCCCCGTATCTGGGTTGATGTGGTCTTGCAGGGCATCTGTATAGGTGGATTTCAACTTGGCAAGCTGGCGCCAATCCAGCACCAACCCCGGCAATTTATGCTCGGTCGCCAAATCTTCCA
>CAXNJD010000247.1:0-3694 GCA_964202545.1 Cypionkella sp. | reverse complement strand
TGGTGGAAACGCTGGATCGCGGCTTGCAGCCTGTGCGCTGGGTAGGTCGGCAAAGCCATACTGCGCAGGTGCTACAATTGGCCCCGAAGTTGCGCGGTATTGTAATTGGCAAGGGCGCGCTGGGGCATGGGCTGCCGCGCGCTGAAGTTTGCGTCTCGCGCCACCATCGCATTATGCTGCAATCTGATTTGGCACACAGATTGTTTGGGCAGGCGCAGGTTTTGGTTCCCGCCCATCGGCTGATTGGGCTGCCTGGTGTGGCCAGTTGCGACTATGCTGGCGGCATCGATTATTGCCATTTGCTGTTTGATCGGCACGAGTTGCTGATGGTCGAAGGGATCGCGGCCGAGACGCTTTTTCTTGGCGCACAAAACGAAATTGATTTTGCAGATAAGTCACTGCTTTGCGCGGGGGCGATGCCAGCCGAATACTTGGCACGCTGCGCCAAAGTGCCAGTGCGCCCGATACCTCCACCTGATATCCAGCGCAAAGTCGTGGCCGAAATGCTGCGCAGCACATCGCGAGCGGCGGCGTAGGGGCCGCCAAATCTGGTCGCTGCGCCTTAAGCGGCTGATCGGCCGCGGCGCGGGTGTTTTCCCCGTTTTCCTGATGCCGCAGGATGCTTGTAGCTTTGGGGCTGTGCTGCGCGCGGTTGTGAGTCAATCACTTAACACTTGCGCGCGTCCCTTAGCCCTTAAGTGGCATTTCCAGCACGCGGCCTGCGCGCAGGGCCAACGCCCGCGCGCGCGGCCCCATAAGTTCAGGTAAAGGGGCGCGGTCTGCCATCATTCCGCCTGTATAGGCCCCATAGGCGGGCATGATCAGGCGGGACGCGCCCAGCAAAAAGGCGGCTAACCCTTGCCCTGCCAGCCGCACTTTGGGGTGGTAATGGCCTGATATTTCGCCGCAGTCTAGGGCCAAGTTTGGGGCGGCGATGTGGCGAAACACAAGGCCGTTCAAGGCCAGATCCACCAGATGAACGCCCCCCAAATCTAAGGGGCCAGCGTCATGGTTGCCCTGAATCCAGACCCATTCGCGGCCCGCCTGAAGCACGGTTAAGCGCAGGCGCGCACGCTCGTCCAGTCCATAGCCCGCAGCCAAATCATCGAAACTATCGCCAAGGCAGACCACTGATGCGGGGCTGTGGGCGGCAATGTCGGCTTCGAGTTTCGACAGGGTTTCTGCCACCTCATAGGGGGGTAGCAATGCCCCCGCGCGCCGCGCCATACGTTCGGATTTTCCCAGATGCAGATCAGAGACGCACAACAGGCGCTGCGCGCCCCACCACAGCGCGCCCGATGGCAGGGCGGATAGGCGCGCGCCGTTCAGCGAAAAGTCGATCATTCCAGCCCCTTTATTCCAGACCCGCCGCGCGCATCAGGGCGCGCGCCTCGTCCTGTGCCAATTCATCCCTGCCTTGGCCCATAATTGGCACGCGGCCCCGTTCCAACAAAAGCGGGGCGGCAAAGGGGCTGGGGCGATCTAAATGCACCAAATCAAAGCGGCCATTTACCCGCGCGAGCAGTTCGGAAATGCGCGAAAAATCGACAAGGCCGCGTTCAGCCTCAATGCGTGTGATGGACAGCAGCAGATGATCAGGGTCATATTTGCGCAACATGTCATACAGAATGTCGGTGGAAAAGGTCACCGCGCGGCCCGTTTTGCGCAGGCCTTGAATGTTGCGCGGGGTTAGGCCCGTGATGGTGGCCACGCTGCGAAAGGCGCGCTTCATCACTGCCGTGCCTGCCAGCCAATCTTCCAGACCTGCGAGCAGACGCGCGCCGTCTAGCAGGGGGGCGGGATCGGATATTTCGCGCAAACCCCAGATCAGCGTGGCGTGATCGGTGGCCAAATACCCCAGCGGGGCAAGGCCTGCCTCTTCCATGACCTTGGTCAGAAGCAGGCCCAGCGTGGCCTGCGCATTTTGGCCTGCAAAGCCGTAAATCGCGTGAAAGACCTGCCCCTCATGCGGGAAACATTCGATCAAAAGGCGCTGCATATCTGGCAGGTGCGAGATTTCCGATTGATGCAACACCCAATCGCGGGCGTTTGGTGGCAGGGGGGCGGGGTTGGCGATAAGGCCAGCGATGCGGCGGGCCAATTGCAGGCTAGAGGAAAATTTGCCGCCATTATACACGGGCCCGCGCGGCATTTGTGCGTTGCTGCGCGCCACAGTGACGGCGCGTTCATCCAAGCTGTGAAACCGGACAATCTGACCGCCAATCAGGAATATATCGCCCGCGCGCAAGGTAGCGGCAAAGGCCTCTTCCACCTCGCCTAATCCTGCCCCGCCCTTTAGGCGCACGGGAATGCGGGGCGTGTCGGTAATGGTGCCAAGGTTTTGGCGGATAAGGGCGGCGCTGCGTGGATCGCGCAGGCTCCAAAGCCCTTGCCGCAGCATCAGGCGTTGCCACTGGTCATAGGCGCGCAGGGCGTAGCCGCCTGTTGCGACAAAATCCAAACACTGATCAAACGCGGGGTGGGTTAGCTGCGCATAAGGGCCTGCACTGCGCACCTCGGCGTAAAGGGTATCGGCATCGAAGGGGGCTGCGCAGGCGCAGATCAGGATGTGCTGGCACAGAACGTCAAGCGCGCCTTCGGGCTGCGCCGCGCCGTCTAAATCGCCCTCGCCAGCGGCTTGTAGGGCGGCCACGCATTCGATGATTTCAAAGCGGTTGGCGGGGACAAGCCGCGCTTTGGACGGGGCGTTGTAGCGGTGGTTCGCGCGGCCAATACGCTGGACAAGGCGTTTGACGCTGCGCGGCGCGCCTACCTGAATGACCAGATCCACCGCCCCCCAATCAAGCCCCAGATCAAGGCTGGCGGTGCAAACCACCGCGCGCAAGGAACCTTCGGTCATGGCAGCCTCGACCCGTTTGCGCGCGTCCAGCGCTAGGCTGCCGTGGTGGATGCCGATGGGCAGGTTATCGGCATTGGCAAGCCAAAGTTTGTGAAAGAAAATCTCGGCCTGCGCACGGGTGTTGTGGAAGATCAGCGTGGTTTGGTGGCGTGCCACTTCGGCCAAAATATCAGGTATGGCATAGTGCCCGCCGCCGCCCGCCCAAGGGGGCGGCGCATCGGTGGCCAGCAGGGCGATATCTGGGGCGGGGCCTGCGGGAGCGATGATAAGGGCGGCGTTTGGGTGCAAGTATTGTGCCAAAGCGGCTGGATCATGGGTGGTGGCCGAAAGGCCGACGCGGCGCATCTGCGGGGCAAGGGATTGCAGCCGCGCCAGCAGCAGCATAAGCTGATCGCCGCGTTTGGTTTCGGCAAGTGCGTGCAATTCGTCCACCACCATCCGCTGAAGGCCCGAAAAGATACGGGGCGCATCGGGGTAGGACAGCATCAAGGCAAGGCTTTCGGGCGTGGTCAGCAAGATATGCGGCGGGGCGACGCGCTGGCGGGCGCGGATGTGGGCGGGTGTGTCGCCTGTGCGATCCTCGATCGTAATGGGCAAACCTGCCCCGACGACAGGCGCGCGCAGATTGCGGGCAATGTCGGCAGACAGCGCTTTAAGCGGTGAGATATAAAGGGTGTGCAGACCGTCATAGCCGTTTGCGAGTTCGGAAAGCGATGGCAAAAACCCCGCCATGGTTTTGCCGCCCCCCGTGGGCGCAATCAGCAAGGTGGCAGGGGCATTTGCCCGCACCAGCATTTCCCATTGATGCGGGTGCAGCGCCCAGCCTTGGGCTGC
>CAXNJD010000246.1:0-3709 GCA_964202545.1 Cypionkella sp. | reverse complement strand
ATCCGCGCCGAAGCGGATTTGGCCCGCTTTACCCCCGAGGAAGAGGTGGTTGCCGTGCGGATGATCCACGCCGCTGGCATGGTCGGGCTGGAAAAACATGTCGATTTCACACCCAACGCCGCAATTGCCGCCCGCGCGGCGCTGGAAGGCGGCGCGCCCATTTTGTGCGATGTGCGCATGGTATCCGAAGGCATCACCCGCCCCCGCCTGCCAGCCAACAATGAAATCATCTGCACCCTGCAAGACCCCGCTGTTCCCGCGATGGCCGCCGAAATGAGCAACACGCGATCAGCCGCTGCGGTTGAACTGTGGCGGCCCAAACTCGCAGGGGCCGTGGTTGTCATCGGCAATGCGCCGACCGCGCTGTTTCATCTGCTGAACATGCTAGAAGACCCCGCTTGCCCGCGCCCCGCTGCCATTATCGGCTGCCCAGTTGGCTTTATCGGCGCGGCAGAAAGCAAAGACGCGCTCATGTCCGCTCCGCCCTGCCCTGCCATGGTGGTACGCGGGCGCCTTGGCGGCAGTGCAATCGCCGTGGCCGCGCTCAACGCGCTGGCCAGCCGAAAGGAATAATGCATGGGCCGTATTATCTGCGCTGGCCTTGGGCCGGGTGACCCCGATCTGATGTCGGTCAAATCCGACCGCGCCGTGCGCAGCGCGCGCCATGTGGCCTATTTTCGCAAACTGGGCCGCGCGGGCCAAGCGCGGCGTATCGTGCAGGGGATGCTGCGCGAAGGTGCGATCGAATATCCGATGGAATACCCCGTTACCACCGAAATGCATTTCGATAGCCCCGAATACATCGCCGCGCTGTCAGGGTTTTATGATGACTGGGCCGATAGGCTGGCACAAATGGCGCGCGATATTGCAGATGACGTTGTGGTTCTGTGCGAAGGTGATCCGTTCTTTTACGGCAGTTTCATGCACCTTTACACGCGGCTGCAAGGCCGCGCCGAAGTGCAGGTGATTGCGGGCATCACGGGCATGGCGGGTTGCTGGCATGCAACGGGCGTGCCGATGACTTGGGGCGATGATGTGCTGACCGTGCTGATGGGCACCCTGCCAACGGATGATCTGGTTGCACATATGCGCACCGCCGATGCACTGGCGATTATGAAAACAGGCCGCAACCTACCCCGCGTGCGGGACGCCCTGGCGCAGGCGGGCCGCTTGGATGACGCATGGCTGATTGAACGCGGCACCATGCCAGATCAGCGCGTGCTGCGCCTGACCGAAGTAGATGCAGCCGACTGCCCCTATTTCGCAATAGTTTTGGTGCATGGCCACGGCCGGCGCCCCGAGTCTGGTGGCGCAGCGGGGGGCATGGAATGAGCGCAGGTTGCGTCATCGTCGCAGGACTTGGGCCCGGAGCCGAGGTCATGGTCACCCCCGAAGTCAGCGCAGCCATCGCGCAGGCGACCGATATAATCGGCTATATCCCCTACGTGGCGCGCATTGCACCTCGCGCGGGGCTAACGCTGCACGCATCCGACAACCGCGTCGAACTTGACCGCGCCGCCCATGCGCTGCAACTCGCCGCAGCGGGGCGGCAGGTTGTCGTGGTATCATCAGGCGATCCGGGCGTTTTCGCCATGGCAAGCGCCTTGTTCGAGGCGCTGGAGGCAGCCCCGCAATATCTGAATTTAGACATCCGCATTCTGCCAGGCATCACCGCAATGCTGGCGGCTGCCGCCGCCGCAGGTGCGCCTTTGGGGCATGATTTTGCCTGCATCAATCTGTCAGATAACCTAAAACCCTTTGATCTGCTTGCGCGGCGCGTGCGCCTGTGCGCCCAAGCAGATTTGGCAATGGCCTATTACAACCCGCGCTCGGCCAGCCGCCCCGATACCTTTGGCCGCATCTTAGAAATTCTGCGCGAGGAATGCGCGCCCCAAACCCTGATCACTTTTGCCCGCGCAGTATCTACGCCCGATCAGCGTATCGAAACCGTAACGCTGGACTTGGCGCAAATGGAAATGGCCGATATGCGCACAGTGGTTTTGGTTGGCAATTCTGCCACCCGCCGCCTTGGCCGTTTCGTCTATAGCCCGCGCAAGGCGTCATGATGGGCCAGCCACGCCATCATCGCCCCGGTCGTCTCAACAGTATCGCGCAGCGGCGCGTCTGGCCGCGCGATCATAATCACGGGCAGGCGCAGCGCGCGGGCGGCAACAAGCTTGGCCGATGCCCCCTGCCCGCCTGCATTTTTGGCAATGATATGGCTGATGCCATGTTCCTGCATCAGCGCCATATCGCCCGCTACATCAAACGGCCCTTTTGCGATGACGACACTACAATTGGGCATTGGCCGCGCGGCAGGCGCGTCGACCAAACGCAGCAGAAAACGATGCTGGTGCAGAGCGGCAAAGGGCGCAAGGTTTTGCTTGCCAATGGCCAAAAACACGCGGGCGGGTGCGCTGGGCAAGGCGGCAACAGCCCCCCCAATATCGTCCACATGCTTCCAGTCATCACCCTCACCCGCTACCCACGGCGCGCGCTGCAACGACAGCAGCGGCAGGCCCCGCGCCGCGCAGGCTGCATATGCATTGCGGGTCATTTGTGCAGCAAAGGGGTGGGTTGCGTCTATCACATGGGTCATTCCCTCGCGCTGCAAATAATCCACCAATCCAGCCACACCGCCAAACCCGCCCACACGCAGGGGCAATGGCTGTGGGGCAGGCGCTTCGGTGCGCCCCGCATAGGAAAACACAGCCGCAAGCCCTGCATCCGCCAAGGCGCGGGCGGCAAGGCTGGCCTCATAAGTGCCCCCCAAAAGCAGGATGCGCGGCATGGTTAATCTCATCGACATTCCTTGGTTGACCATCATAGGTATCAATGAAGATGGCGGCAAAGCCCTGCCAGATGCAAGCCGCAACGCGCTGGCCGCCGCCGATTTTGTGTTCGGCGGCGCGCGGCATTTGGAACTGGTCGCGGGCATGACAGGGGCTGCGCAACTGCACCCATGGCCCATCCCATTCGATACCGCGCCCCTGCTGGCCCATGCGGGGCGGCGCGTGGTCGCGCTGGCTTCGGGTGATCCGTTTTGGTTTGGCGCAGGCGCAGTTTTGGCAGCCAGCCTGCCACGCAGCGCGTGGGTGTCGCACCCAGCCGCCTCCAGTTTTGCACTCGCTGCAAATAGGCTTGGCTGGCCGCTAGAAGGCACGTCGTGCCACGGTCTACACGCAGCCCCCTTTTCCCGCATCCGCCCATATCTGCAAAACGGCGTGCGCCTTTTGGTAACATTGCGCGATGGCGCGGCGGCACAAGGATTGGCTGAATATCTGACTCAAATCGGCTTTGGCGTATCTGACGTCTGGCTGCTCTCTCGCCTTGGCGGGCCATCAGAGATCGTCACCCAAACCCGCGCCAACAGTTTTGATCTGCCCCCGCCAGCCGCCCCCGTCATGGCCGCCATACGCGCGCAGGGCATCGGCCTGCCGCGCGGGTTTGGCCTGCCTGACGATCTATTCCAATCTGACGGGCAAATCACCAAAGCCCCTGTGCGCGCGCTGACACTCGCGGCACTTGCCCCCCGAAAGGGCGAATTGCTGTGGGATATCGGCGGTGGTTCAGGCTCGATCTCGGTCGAATGGTGCCTTGCTGGCGGCGCAGCGCACTGCATCGAGCCCCGCGCAGATCGGGCCGCAAATATCGCGGCAAATGCCGCCACTTTTGGGGTCGATCACCGCCTGCATGTCATCAAGGGCGC
>CAXNJD010000245.1:0-3710 GCA_964202545.1 Cypionkella sp. | reverse complement strand
TTTGACACGCCGATCGGCACCGCGCCGCGCAAGGTAACTTTTCCCAATGGCGCGTTGTTTGAAACCGATGATCATGCGGGCTTCGTCGCCGTAACGGGGCAAACACGGGGCACGATTTTGCACCAGTACGAAGCATTCGGCCCGCGCCTGATTGGGGTCGTGCTGGTCTGCATCATAGCTGCTTGGGCGATTTGGCGGTATGGCTTGGATGTTCTGGCCGCCATTGCCATTGCCGCCACCCCGCCCGCACTGGTGGCCCAAATGGATCGTGGCACCTTGCAGGTGATTGATACCACCATGGCCGAAGACAGCGCGCTTAGCGCGGACAAGCGGGCCGAAGTAGAGGCTATCTTTGCCAAACTTACAGCCGCCTTGCCCAAAAATGTTCGCGACGAGCAGAACTTTGCCCTGCTGTTTCGTAATATGCCCAGACTTGGCCCCAATGCCTTTGCCCTGCCAGGAGGCACAATGGTGATGACCGATGATTTCGTGAAAGAATTCCCCGATCCTGACATTATCGCAGGGGTATTGGGGCATGAAATGGGCCATGTGGTCGATCAGCATGGGCTGTATCGGCTGTATCGCTCGCTTGGCTCGGCCGTACTGATTGCGTTTTTGGCAGGCGATGTCGGGCCGATTCTGGATGACATGGTGCTAGAAGGGAATGTGCTGCTTTCCCTCTCGCACAGCCGCGGGCAAGAACGCGAGGCAGATGAGTTTGGTCTTCGCCTTGCCGCGGCGGCGGGATATGACCCCGCGGGGCTGGCGGTATTTTTCCAGCGGATTGGCGAAGAGTTTGGCACGGATGAGGGGATGGAATGGCTTTCCACCCACCCCCTAAGCCAAGATCGTATGCGGCGGATTGAAGAATTTATTCAAGCATTGCCGCCGGATCAATGACGTAGCGCAGACAAGCTTAGTGCGACAGCAAGACGGGCATAGTCAGTTGGCCCAAAACGCCTTTGGTCGCGCCGCCTAAAACAAAATCCCGCAGGCGCGAATGGCCAAACCCGCCCATAGCCAATAGGCCCGCGCCGCGCGCCTTTGCCACATCTTGCAACGTGGCAGAAAGCGAAGCAGCCCCATCTGGCACTGCCACGCCCGTTGCCGCATATCCGCGCGCTTTTAATGCGCTCGCTATAGCATCGGCACGTTCTTGCGCGGGCGTGGCCCCAGCACTTGCTGCACTCAACACCAAGACCTGCCCGCCACTTGCAAGCAAAGGCAGAGCATCGTTTAGAGCGCGGGCGGCAACGGCGCTGCCATCCCATGCAATGGCTATGTGGTTTAGAGGCGCAGGTTTGGCACCCAGTGGCACCAGCAGGGCAGGACGGCCCGCGCCAAAGATCACAGCTTCGGCCAATTCGCGCATCGTGACGGCATCTTTCTGCCATGGCAGCAGCGACAGATCAAAGCGCCGCGCTTCGACAGGGGCGGTTTGCATCAACGCGCCCATATGGGAATGATAGGCAAATTCAGCTTCCAGCCCCGCGCCTGTAACGACCGCCTGCAAGCGTTTAGCCTCGGTCGCGCAAGCCTTTTTTGCTTCTTCAATCCAACCTGAAAGATCAAACGCCACATCGCCCATTGGCGAATAAGGTTGGGGCAAATCGGCGGCAAAGGCCGAAACATGTAGCGCCAGTCCCAGACCCGCGCCAAAGTGCAGCGCATCAAGAATTGCCGCGTCGCTGACCGCCTCAACATAGGTGGACAGCGGCATATAAGCGATTGGTTTTTGCATCGTCATCTCCTGAAACATCGCCTGCGAAGGTGCAGGTTAAGCGTCAGGGTAGGGCAGGGAAGTCTGTGCTGCCTTGATGTGCGTCAACTTGCGTGACGTCAAAAACAAGACGAGAATCTTATGGATGAAGGTGGCAGCCCGTAGGGGAGTCGAACCCCTCTTGCCTGGTTGAAAACCAGATGTCCGAACCGATAGACGAACGGGCCACGCTGTTCGTGTGGCGTCTTTAGTGGGGCGGGCATTTGAGTGCAAGAGGAAAAATGCAGTTTACGGCTAGGATTTTTGTAAGATTTCTCACCCTGCGCGCGGGCGCGTTTTTCAGGTGCGTGCAGCGTCCTCGATGCGCAGTTGCGCGCGCGAACGCCCGCCCCATGTGTTCACTTCGATCCGTCCTGCAAGGTGGAATCGCCCCGCGCCGCCCGCCAGCAGCGCGTCGCCCATCGGGGTTTGGAACGCGCCAAATAGCACGCCTTCCAGTTTCGGCCCCATTCCATCGCCAAATGAAAGGCGCAGGTGCCCGATCCCCATCGGCCGCGCAGATACGGCCATATCTGCAAATGCAAAGCGGGGGGCGGGGGCGGATGCGCCAAAGGGGCCAGCAGAGTCAATTTGCGCGACAAGTTCTGGCGATGCTGCGCTAGGGGCCAGCAGGGCATCAATCCGCAAATCAGTTCCTTCACCCGCGCCCGAGCCTTGCCGTGCAAGTAATTCTGACAGTCGTTCCATGGCTGCGGCCAGCTGTCCGCGCGTCACAGTCAGGCCAGCGGCCATTTTATGCCCGCCCCCTTTGATCAGCAAACCTTCGGTTGCCAAACGCTGCACTGCGGCCCCTAGATCAACACCCGAAATTGAACGGGCTGAACCTTTGCCTATATCGCCGTCAAAACCGATCACAACGGCAGGGCGGCGTGCGGCCTCTTTTAGCCGCGCCGCGACGATGCCGACAACGCCAGGGTGCCAGCCATCGGCCGCCGCCCAAACAAGGGGTGCGTTTAGCCCTCGCGCTTCGGCCTGCGCCAAGGCCTCGACGCGCACGGCGGATTCGATATCGCGGCGTTCGGTATTCAGCACATCTAGACGTTCAGCCAAGGCGGCTGCCTCGGATTCGCTGGCAGTGGCCAAAAGCCGCGCACCTAAATCGGCCTGCCCAATGCGCCCGCCTGCGTTGATGCGCGGGCCCAGCACAAAGCCAAGAGCATAGGCACTGGGTGCCGTGTCCATGCGTGCGATGTCAGCAAGCGCGCGCAACCCGACCCTTTCGCGCCGCGCCATCACCTTTAACCCTTGGCGCACAAAGGCGCGGTTTAGGCCAATCAAAGGGGCGACATCGGCCACTGTCGCCAGCGCGACGAGATCAAGAAATCCTATCAGATCAGGCACCGCGACGCCTTTGGCCCGCAATTGGCGGTTTGTTTCGACCAGCAGCAAAAACACCACCCCTGCCGCGCAAAGATGTGCTAAATCGCCGCTTTCATCAATGCGGTTGGGGTTAACGACAGCCAAGGCGGACGGTAAGGTTTCGCCGCCCAAATGGTGATCAAGAACAAGAACATCGCAATTTGCCGCGGCAATTGGGCCATGGCTGAGTGTTCCGCAATCAACGCAAATAATCAGGTCATGCGCTGCGCCTAGCTGCGCCATAGCGGCTTCGTTTGGGCCATAACCTTCGTCGATGCGGTCGGGGATATACAGGGTCGCATCCAATCCAAGCGCTCGCAGATATGTGATCACAAGGGCAGCAGATGACCCACCATCCACATCATAATCGGCGAAAATGGCGATGCGTTGGCGCGTGTCAATGGCGGTCAAAAACCGTGCTGCGGCAGCACCCATGTCTTTGAGCGTTAAAGGATCGGGCATCAGATCGCGCAGGGCAGGGGCCAGAAATGCCTCGGCCGCGTTCGCGGATACCCCGCGCTGTGCTAGGATTTGGCAAAGGGCAGGCGGCAGGGCAGTGATCTGGGCCATC
>CAXNJD010000244.1:0-3710 GCA_964202545.1 Cypionkella sp. | reverse complement strand
ATTTCAGAATGCCGCATATGCGGCACAACTTCACCGAACAAAACTATATAAATGGCGCGAAAAGGCGTTATAATGACGAAATGGCACTACACATTGTAAGGTGGGCAGATGGATGATTTGGACAACAGCATTTTGGCCCTGCTGGGGGCGGATGCACGCATTTCGGTCGCCACGCTGGCGCGGCGGCTAAAGGTGGCAAGGTCAACCATCCAAGCGCGGCTTGAGCGCCTGGAAACCTCGGGCGTGATCGCGGGTTACACCGTAAAGCTGGGCGAGGCCGCGCGGCAGGGGCGGCTGCGGGCCAGCGTATTGCTGACAATCGAGCCGCGCGCGCAGGCGGCGATATTGGCGCGGCTGAAGTCAATTCCAGAGGTAGAGCGCGTGTTTTCCACATCGGGCCGCGTCGATTTGCTGCTTCAGATTGCCACCGCCAATACGTCGGTGCTGGATGCAGTTCTGGATCAAATTGGTCAGATGGCGGGGGTGAAATCATCGGAAAGCCTTATCCATCTGTCCACACGGCTGGATCGGGCGGTTTAGGTGCCTGCGGCGCGGATATTTGTGCCAATATGAAAGCGCCGATTATAACGCTACGTCTTGGCCTTTTCTAATAGGTTCGCTATGGGTTTGCGCAAAGATGAGGTGCCCGAATGCCAATGGAAAAGAACTTTGATGCAGCCGCCGCCGAAGCGCGGATTTCCGCCCTGTGGCAGGAGAAAAAGGTAGGCGCGGCGGGCGCGAATGCCAAGGTGGGGCCAAAAGGCGAAAAACCACAGGCGTTTTCCATCATGATCCCGCCGCCCAATGTGACGGGGTCGCTGCATATGGGCCATGCGTTTAACAACACCTTGCAAGACATTCTGATCCGCTGGCACCGTATGCGCGGCCATGACACGCTGTGGCAAGTGGGCACGGATCACGCTGGCATTGCCACGCAGATGGTGGTGGAGCGCGAGCTTGCCAAGGCTGGTGCCCCTTCGCGCCGCGAGATGGGGCGCGAGGCGTTCTTGGCTAAGGTTTGGGAATGGAAGGATCAATCGGGCGGCACGATTATCAACCAACTCAAACGCCTTGGCGCGAGTTGCGATTGGGATCGGGAAGCCTTTACCATGTCGGGCAATTTCCCCGATGCGGTGATTAAGGTTTTTGTTGATATGTATAACAAAGGCCTGATCTATCGCGGCAAGCGGTTGGTCAACTGGGATCCCCATTTCGAAACCGCCATTTCCGATCTTGAGGTCGAGAATGTCGAAGTGGCGGGCCATATGTGGCATTTCAAATACCGTTTGGCTGGCGGCGAGACATATGAATATGTCGAGCGGGACGAAGACGGTCTTGTGACGCTGCGCGAGACTCGCGATTATATTTCCATCGCCACCACGCGGCCAGAAACCATGCTGGGGGATGGCGCGGTTGCGGTAAACCCTTCGGACGCCCGCTATGCCCCGATTGTGGGCAAGATGGTGCATTTGCCGCTGTGCGACCGCCTTATCCCGATCATTGCCGATGAATACCCCGACCCGAATTTTGGGTCGGGCGCGGTGAAGATCACGGGCGCGCATGATTTCAACGATTATCAGGTGGCCAAGCGGCACGGATTGCCGCTGTATCGCCTGATGGACACGCGCGGGGCGATGCGCAGCGATGGCGCGGCGTATGACGTGGCCGTGGCGCGGGCGCGCGAAATTGCGGCGGGGGCGGAGGCATCCGAGGCTGAGGTGGACGCGCTGAACCTGGTGCCTGAGAAATATCGCGGCATGGATCGGTTCGCGGCGCGGGCGGCGGTGGTGGCCGACATCAATGCGCTGGGGCTGGCGGTGACGGTTTTGGTCAAGGAAATTGACGAGGATACGGGCAGCGAGCATTTGCGGCTGGAACCCGTGGTCGAAGCGAAAAAGATCATGCAGCCCTTTGGCGACAGATCGAAGGTTGTCATCGAGCCGATGCTGACCGACCAGTGGTTTGTGGACACGGCCAAAATCGTCGGCCCCGCGCTGGAGGCGGTGCGCTCGGGGGCGACCAAGATTATGCCCGAGTCGGGGGAAAAGACCTATTTCCACTGGCTTGAGAATATCGAGCCTTGGTGTATTTCAAGGCAGCTTTGGTGGGGGCATCAGATACCTGTTTGGTATGGGCCTAGTGCGACAAAAGGGGAAGATGGTGTAACTTCGTTCAACATGTCAGAACGTATCGCCATTTGCGCCGCAACCGAGGCCGAAGCATTGGAAAGGTTTGCCACCCTTTATGGAACCAAGCCGACAGTTATAGCGTCGCCGCCAACGGATCGTGATTTGGCCAAGGCTTACGAATCCAATTTGACCGCAAAAACTCTGATAGCAGCATTTGCTGCAGACACCGCAGGTTTAGGGGCAGGCGCTGGCATTTTGGTATATCGCGACCCCGACGTTCTCGACACATGGTTTTCCTCTGGCCTCTGGCCCATTGGCACGCTCGGCTGGCCCGACCAAACACCTGAACTGCGAAAGTATTTCCCAACATCCACGCTCATCACAGGGGCGGACATTATCTTCTTCTGGGTTGCCCGCATGATGATGATGCAGTTGGCCGTGGTGGATCAGGTGCCCTTCAACACGGTCTACCTGCACGGGCTTGTCCGCGATGCCAAGGGCAAGAAAATGTCGAAATCTTTGGGCAATGTCATCGACCCGCTGGAAATTATCGATGAATTTGGCGCAGATGCGCTGCGCTTTGCCAATGCGGCGATGGCGTCCTTGGGCGGCACGCTGAAACTCGATACCGCGCGCATCGCAGGCTATCGCAATTTCGGCACGAAACTGTGGAACGCCTGCCGCTTTGCCGAAATGAATGGCGTGTGGGAGGGGCATTCCACCCAAACCGCGCCGCCTGCGGCGACAGCCACCGCGAACAAATGGATCATTGGCGAGACTGCGAAAACCCTATTGGAAGTGAACTCCGCACTAGAGGGCTACCGTTTTGACCAAGCCGCAGATAGCCTTTACAAATTCGTCTGGGGCCGCGTCTGCGATTGGTATGTCGAATTCGCCAAGCCCCTGCTGGTCGGCGAACACGCGGGCGAAACCCGCGCCACCATGGCTTGGGTTTTGGATAATTCGATGATCCTGCTGCACCCGATCATGCCCTTTATTACCGAAGATCTGTGGGGCCAAACGGGCGCGCGCGAAAAGCTGTTAGTGCATACCGACTGGCCAGACCTATCGCTGTCGCTGGTGGACAGCGCCGCCGATACCGAAATGGCTTGGGTCATTGGCCTGATCGAAGAAATCCGATCCGCCCGCACGCAAATGCACGTACCTGTCGGGCTAAAGCTGGACATCGTCGCGACTGAAATGGACGCCGCCGCCAAAGCCGCCTTTGCCCGCAACGAAGTGCTGATCAAACGCCTTGCTCGCATTGAAACACTAACCCATGGCGCGGCCCCAAAAGGATCAATATCGCTGGCGGTTGACGGCGCATCCTTTGCCCTGCCACTGGACGGCGTGATTGACGTGGCCGAGGACAAGGCGCGCCTTTCCAAGGCGATGGACAAACTCGCCAAAGAAATCGGCGGGCTGAAAGGGCGCTTGCACAACCCCAACTTTGTGGCCTCTGCCCCCGAAGATGTGGTCGAAGAAGTTAAATCCAACCTAGAAGCACGCGAGGAAGAAGCGGCCAAACTCACCGCCGCCCTCAAGCGCCTTTCCGAAATCGGCTAAGGGCAAGCCCGCAAT
>CAXNJD010000243.1:0-3714 GCA_964202545.1 Cypionkella sp. | reverse complement strand
ATCAGCGCCACATAGGTGCCATACCCCACCAGCAAAATCACCCCTGCAATGCGGGGCAGGCCGCCCAACAACATCGCCATCAGACCAAGGCCAATCGCCGTGCCCGCCACCCAAGGCATGTCTGCGCTGGCAAAGCGCGCTTCGGCTGGAATGGGTGCAATCAATGCGGTTGTGCCCAGAATGCCAAAGATGTTGAAGATATTCGAGCCAACAATATGACCCACCGCAATTTCGGTTTGCTTGCGAATGGCCGCAATCACCGATGTAGCGAGTTCGGGCAGCGATGTGCCGACCGCGACGATGGTCAGGCCAATCACCGCCTCGGAAATACCGAAGGCTCGGGCAAGATCTGTGGCGCTGTCCACCAGAAGGCGCGCGCCGATGACCAAAACCACCAAACCGCCCAGCGTGTAGGCCCATGCTTTCCACTGTGGCATGTCACCTTCGCTGGCCTCGGTCGGCTCAATCTTACCAGATCTAAACGCTATTGCCAAAAATACCAAAAGGCCCGCGATCAGCACCATGCCTTCCGGCCTTGTGACTTTCCCATCCAGCAACATGACCCATATCGCCGCTGAGGCGGCCAACATAAAGCCGATATCGCGGCGCAGTTTGGCAAAAGGAATGACCAGTGGTGCAATTACCGCTGAAATACCCAAAATCAGCAAGATATTTGCAATGTTCGACCCCAGCACGTTGCCAATGGCAATGGCAGGCTGCCCCGCCATTGCGGCCTGCACCGAGACCAGCATCTCTGGCGCTGAGGTGCCAAAGCCCACAATTGTTAGGCCAATAACAATGGGTGATAAATGAAAATGCCGCGCAATCGCGCTGGCCCCGCGCACCAGCCCTTCGCCGCCAACAAATAGGGCGCTTAGACCCAGTACAAACAAAAGATAGGTCAATCACATCCCCTTGCGTTGAAATCTCCGCCTCTATGTGGGGTTGCGCGCGAAAAATTAAAGGGCGCGGTTGAAAATTAACGGCCTGCGTCAATGCTTTGCGGCGCAATCAAATCCCATCGGTTGCCCCACGGGTCGCGCCAAACGGCAACGCGGCCGTAAGGCTCGTTGCGGGGAGGTTCCTCGAACACCCCGCCTGCGGCGATGATGCGTGCGGCGTCACGGTTGAAATTATCTGTATGCAAAAACAACCAAACGCGGCCCGCGCCCTGCCTGCCAACAGCGGCGGCCTGCGCGGTATTACTCGGCTCTGCCAGAACTAAAGACGCGCCGCCCCCTGCGGGCTGCACCGTGACCCAGCGTTTGCAAGATTGGTCGATGTCGGCCGTCAGGCGAAAGCCGATTGCGGTAAAAAACCTGATGGCGGCATCGTAATTTGGGATGATCAGCGCAAGCGCGCCGAAACTTGGGCCACTGGCATCTGTGGGCGGGCCTGCGGTCAATCGGGCAAGTTCAGCGGCACTGGCAAATGGATGCGCGCGACCTGTTCGGAAATTGGATCGACCGCCAGCGGATGCAGCGCCGAGACATGTTCCGCAGGATCGCCGATGGCCTGCCAGCGTCCACCCTTGAACACTTCGAGCGCGGAAAATGCCGCCTTATAGCCCATTTTGCGGCTGCCTGGCACCCAATAGCCAAGATAGACGTACGGAAGTCCCGCCTCGCGGGCAAGCGCGACATGGTCCAAAATGGCGTAAGTGCCCAGCGACAGGCGGTCAAGTTCGGGGTCGTAAAAGCTATAAACCATCGACAAACCGTCATCGAACACGTCGGTCAGGGTGACTGCGATCAGGTCAACATCGACGCCAGAACGCGGCAGCGAATATTGGATGACCCGCGTGCGGATTGGTGTTTCTTCGATCATTGCGGCAAATTCAAACGCGTCCATATCGGCCATGCCGCCATCGGCGTGGCGCGCATCCAAATAGCGGCGAAACAGATCATATTGGTCTTCGGTCGCCCATGCAGAAGTAGCTTGGCGGCAAATGTCCGCCCCGCGTGCTAGCACTTTGCGTTGGCTGCGATTAGGCTGAAAATCGGCCACACGTATGCGGGCCGATAGGCAGGCAGAGCATTCCGCGCAGGAAGGTCGGTACACTACGTTTTGGCTGCGACGAAAGCCCTGTTTCGACAGGCTGTCATTCAGCCGCTCTGCTCCCTCGCCTTGCAGGGATGTAAACAATTTACGTTCCATCCGCCCCTCAAGATAGGGGCAGGGCTGGGGCGCAGTCACATAAAACTGCGGCGCGATGGGCAGGGTATGACGCATGGGCGGGGACGCTATCCGATAGGTTAGGTGAGCCTAGCAACTGTGACTGAACGCGCCAAGCGTAGATTTGCGTATTTTGGGCAAAAGGTTGCAAAAAGGTAAATAAAACAGCGTCAAGCTGCGCTTGAGGCTGCGAAATTGGATTGGTTTGGCCGATTTCGCCACCAAGCGGCAGCGTGTTTAGGCCCCCATACGCTGGCTCAGCCAAGTGTTCCTTTGAACTGCATGCTCTGAATTTGACTTGGGCATCAGCAGACCTTTGTCGATTATGGTGGGCATTCGATTGAAACTTGGCGGAAACTTTTGCAAGCGGCCATACATAGAGGCTGTGCGCCTGTGCATGACATGCGAAGTTTTCTGGGCTGGTCGGCCACAATATTGGTGGCCAAAGGCGTGAAAACGTCTTTTCCCGCCTTTGGCCTGCCGCAGCCATAACGCCTTTTTCAGCGTCGCGTGCCTTGGCAAAACTTCTGCCTAGCACGATTGGCACATTGCAGGGGCAACGGCGCGCTAAGCCGCCTGCGCTGGAAAATCAAAATCGCCTTTCTTGGATTGGGCAATTTGGAAATGCGAGACAAGTTGCGAAAGATCTTGTGCGACGGCGGTAAGAGAGGCGCATTCGGCGGTGGTTTCTTCCACCATGGCCACGTTGGTTTGCGTGACCAAATCCAATTTCGAGACGCCTTCGTTTACCTTGACCAAACCTTGCGATTGCTCGCTGGCTGCCAACGCAATGCGCGAAATAAGACCCGAGATTTTCTGGATATGCGCGCCTATGTCACCCGCCGATGCTTCGGCCTCGGCGACATATTCAACGCCTTTGGCAACTTCGATGCCCGATGCTGCGATCAGCGATTTGATATCTTGCGCCGATTGGGCCGATCGTTCGGCAAGCCCGCGCACTTCGGATGCGATCACAGCAAAGCCAGACCCTTCGGCCCCCGCGCGGGTCGCTTCGACGCCTGCATTCAACGCCAAAAGGTTTGTTTGGAAGGCGATATCTTCGATCACACCGACGATTTGCTCGATCTGCTGCGAGGAAGATTTAATCGCCTCGATTGCCGAGACGGATTTTGACATTGTGACACCCATTGCCACGCCCTTATCCGAGGCAAGGCTTGCCAGACCGTCCAATTCGGTCGCGTCCGATTGCGAACTGATGATGTTGCGCGTCAGCTCTTCCAGCGCGGCGGCAGCAGTCTGCAGCGTCACGCCTTGGGTTTCGGTGCGCTGCGATAGGTCGGTCGTCGCCACACTGATGCCGCGCGCACCAGACAGGATGCTGTTTGCGGTTTCGATCACGCGGGCAACCAATGCGCCCAACGCGCCCGATGCTGCATTAAAATCATCGGCAAGGCCCTGATATTTTGGATCAAAGCGATCTGTGATGCGCATCGACAGATCACCTGCCGCAAGTTTTGTCAGCCCTTCGGACAATCGCGCGACGATATGTTGCTGGGCGGCTTCGGCACTGGCGAGTTC
>CAXNJD010000242.1:0-3724 GCA_964202545.1 Cypionkella sp. | reverse complement strand
TCTCCTTCTGGCGCGTTAGGGGCGGTCAGGTCTGGGGTGCTTTGGCCCTGTTCAAAAGTGGTGTCTGGCGGGCCAAGCAGCGCGTCTGGCGCGGGATAGGCAATGTCAGATGCCGCGCCAAACTGTGTTGGCTCCATCGGGAACAGGCCCAAACGGTCAAAGTTCAGCGTCACCAGTTCGCGCAAACGATCTGGGCGGTTCAAAAAGGCCCATTCGGCGCGCTGCACCGCCAAAGATTCGCGCAATACAGCGATTTCATCCTGCAAGTCAGATACTTGGCGCAGCGCATCTTGCGTTGCATAGTTCTCGCGGTAGGCCCATGATCCCAGCCCAATCAGGCCCAAAAATCCCATGACGTAAATGATTGGGCGCATTACCGACGCCCCCTGCTGGGCCCGCTTTCGGGCAATTGCGGCGCGTCCAACTCTGCGCCCGCCAACGCCTGCGCAGGGGCATCCGTGCGCCGCGCCACCCGCAGCTTGGCTGACCGCGCGCGGGGATTTTCAGCAAGTTCGTCGTCATCAGGACCAACAACTTTGCGTGTAATCAGTTCAAACCGCGCTGTGGTTTTATCCGCCTCGGGTGCATAGCGGTTGGTATTGGGCGCATCCCCCGATGCGGTTTGAAAAAACCGCTTGACCACACGGTCTTCCAGCGAATGAAAGGTGACAACCGCCAGAAATCCGCCAGGCTTTAGCGCCCGCTCCGCCGCCGACAGTGCCGCGACCAACTGGTCAAACTCGCCATTCACTGCAATACGCAGCGCTTGAAAACTGCGCGTGGCAGGATGGCTTTGGCAAGGTTTTGGGCGGGGCAGGCATTTTGCGATAATCTCGGCCAATTCCAGCGTGCGAGCAATGGGCGCGCGGGTGCGCGCCTCGACAATGGCGCGGGCAATACGCCGCGCGGCGCGCTCCTCGCCGAAATGAAACAGAATATCCGCCAGTGCCGATTCGGATGCAGTTGCGACCATATCCGCCGCTGAAGCCCCGCTTTGCCCCATGCGCATATCCAGCGGGCCGTCTTTTTGAAACGAAAACCCGCGTTCGGCGCGGTCGATCTGCATCGACGATACGCCCAGATCCAGCACAACGCCGTCCAACGCCTCGCCCGCCAAAGTATCCAGCAGCGAAAACGTGCCCAGCACCAGCGACAGGCGGCTGCCAAATTCGGCCTGCATGGGGCTAGCTGCGGCAATCGCTGTCTCGTCGCGGTCAATGCCAATCACCCGCGCCGCGCCCGCATTCAGCAAACCGCGCGTATAGCCGCCCGCACCAAACGTGCCATCCAACCAAACGCCCGCCACAGGGGCCACTGCAGCAAGCAGGGGGCGCAGCAAAACAGGAATATGCGGGGCGCGCGCAGGATCATGGGCTGGCGCAAGCGGCGTTCCCATCAACCCGCCCTCGCCGCCCTGCCGACAAGAGCCAAAGGATCAACACCGTCATCGTCGTCATCGCCAAACTCAGCGTCATAGACCTCGCGGCGATACAGCTTAAAGCGGTTGGTATAGCCCGCAAAGGCGGCCTCGCCCGCGCTGTCACCTTCGCCAAAGCCCATCTTTGCGCGCACCTTGGCTGGCAACACGATGCGCCCATCGGGTTCAATTTCCACCATGACAGAGCGCGAAATCAAATCCCGCTCTGCGCGGTCACGCTCTGGCGATCCAAGCTCCATCGCTTCGATCTTGCCCGCCAGCGCATCTGCGCCCGCTTTGGAATAACACTCGACGAAATTGCGCTTAGCCCCGCCGTAAACCATGTAAACGCGCGGGCGGGGAAATTCGGGCGATGATGGGTCTTCAGCCTCAAGAATACGGCGAAAAGCGGCGGGTACGGATACCCGCGCTTTGGCATCTACCTTTTGGTAGAACTCGCCTCTGAACGCCTCGCTGGCCACGGCCAGTTGCTCCTATCATCTGAGGGCGAACCCCCGAAAAAGAAAAGACGGGCCGAGCTGCTGCCACTGCTCGACCCGTCGCCTGTCCCATCGCTGGGCGTCCTGCTGCGCTGACCATCGGGGGATTGATGTCTGCTCGCCCGCGCGCCGGATCTAAATATCGGAAAGGCGGATGCCTGGATGAAAACTGCCTCAGATTTTTGTCGGTTTACGGGGTCTTGTTCGCCCCTTACCTGTCTTTGCCGCTTTCCGATGAGATATCTATGCCATGGGCCAGCATGGGATGCAATGGGTTTTTTTGGGAAAATGCGGAATATCTTGTTTACAGCAAGGGGTTAGCACAAGATCTAGCGTCGCTAAAATCAACATATCGGCCATTTTTGGCCTATTACGGGCATTTTACCGCTATATCTAGTAAGTCGCCCTTGACGAGAATTTTTTTCACTTTTTGGGGCATCTGGCCCATTAGCCTCGAAAACCCCTGCCCCGCACCGCCATCTGCCGCAGATAAAGCGCCGATTCAAACAAAAAATCGGGCACAAGGCCCGATTTTCCATCTCAATCCCATGAAATCCCAGAATGACCCGTTAGGCCATCCCGCCGCCAATCAACCGCTCGGCAAGGCGGGCAT
This sequence comes from Cypionkella sp., assembly GCA_964202545.1. Lineage (GTDB taxonomy): Bacteria > Pseudomonadota > Alphaproteobacteria > Rhodobacterales > Rhodobacteraceae > Cypionkella. Next base: position 1,194 of record CAXNJD010000242.1, on the reverse strand, counting down.
AGGCCTGCGCCGCAGCGCTATCGCCCAATGCAATCGGCGCGCCTGCATCCCCCGCAAGGCGCACATCAATCGACAGGGGCAATTCCCCAAGAAAGGGCAAGTCCTGCCGCTGCGCTTCTGCCGCCACGCCGCCATGGCCAAATAAATGCGCCTCATGCCCGCAATTGGGGCAAATATAGGTGGACATGTTTTCAATCAGCCCCAGCACAGGCGTTTTCAGCTTGGCAAACATATCCAGCGCCTTGCGGGCATCCAGCAGCGCCACATCTTGCGGGGTCGACACCACAATCGCGCCTGAAAGCTGTGTACGCTGGCACAGCGACAACTGCACATCCCCCGTCCCAGGCGGCAGATCAATTATTAGCACATCCAGCGTGCCCCACGCCACCTGCGTCAGCAGTTGTTGCAGCGCGCCCATCAGCATCGGGCCGCGCCAAATAACGGCCTCGTCTTCCTTCAGCATCAGGCCAATCGACATCATCGTCACACCATGCGCGTGAAGCGGTTCAATGATTTTGCCATCAGGGCTGGCGGGGCGCTTTGACACGCCCATCATGCGCGGCTGGCTGGGGCCATATATATCGGCGTCCAGCAGGCCCACGCGCCGCCCTGCCTTCGCCAAAGCCACAGCAAGGTTCGATGAGACTGTCGATTTGCCCACGCCCCCCTTGCCCGACCCAATTGCAATAATGCGCGCAATGCCCGCAATGGGGGCTGGCCCACCTTGATGCGGCGTGGGGTGCTGGCCGATCTTGACCCCGCCCCCAAGGTTTGGCGGGGCGGCTTGCTGCGCCGCTTTGGCCGCTGGGCCATGCGCCGTCATGACAATCTGCACCGAAGTGGCCCCTGCCGACTTAATCGCCGCCTCGGCCTGCACGGACGCGCTTTGCAGCGCGCGCGCCTCATCTGGGCTGGCCGCCTCGATCACGAATCGCACGGCCTCGCCCTGAATATCCAAGGCGCGCACCACATCGCGCGCAATCAGCGAGCGGCCGTCAGGCGTTAAGATTGTGTCCAAAATGGTTAAAACAGCGCTGCGATCGATGGTCATGCTATGCTCCTTGCCTGCCAGTGCCAAATTGTGCGTTTTTCCCAAAAGAACAAGGCCAAAGCAGCATGTTAGCGCAACCTTCGCACCTGCAGCATTGCGCATTGCTTAGAAAGAATGTTTATATACTGCACATTTCTTGTGCG
>CAXNJD010000241.1:0-3734 GCA_964202545.1 Cypionkella sp. | reverse complement strand
TTGAGCCCTGCGCACATTTTGGCCACACCCCCACTTGTGCGCAGGGGCTGATTGATGCGGGCATTGCCCATGTCAGCTATGCCATTGATGATCCAGACCCGCGTGTTTCAGGGCGCGGGGCGGATATGCTGCGCGCGGCGGGGATCAAGGTAACCTCGGGCATTATGGAAGGTGTGGCGCGCGCAGATCATGCGGGTTTTTTAAAACGCGTGACGCAGGGATTGCCCTTTATCACGCTGAAACTGGCCAGCAGTTTGGATGGGCGGATTGCCATGGCCAACGGCGAAAGCCAATGGATCACCGCCCCCCCTGCCCGCGCCCATGTGCACGGGCTGCGCGGCATGCATGATGCGGTTATGGTGGGATCAAACACCGCGCTTGCCGATGATCCGCAACTGACAGTACGCGGGATGGGCGCTGTGCGCCAGCCTGTTCGGGTGGTGGTGGATGGTGGCTTGCGGTTTAGCGCAGCCTCGCAAATCGGGCGTAGCACAGTTATTGCCCCCGTTTGGCTGCTGCACGGGCCGCATGCGCCCATGCCTGCACGGCAGGCTTGGGCGGACGTTGGGGCCAAACTGATCGAGACGCCCATGCAAAACAATTACTTAGATTTGCGCGCGGGCCTTGCGGCGCTTGCAGCACACGGCATCACACGCGTTTTCTGCGAAGGCGGTGGCGGGCTGGCGGCAGCACTTTTGCGCGCGGGGCTTGTCGACCAGATCGCCATTTACACCGCAGGGCTGACCATTGGCGGCGCGGGCCTGCCAAGTATTGCAGATTTGGGCCTGCCCAAACTGGCAGATGCCCCCCGCCCGCGCCTGATAGAAAGCCGCCAAATTGGCCCTGATTTGTTCAGCCTGTGGCGGTTTTAATTACCAATGACCTGTATTGCCCATTGATGCCCAAGGCTCGCTTGGGGCAAGGCTTTCGCCCTTTTGAATAAGTTCAATCGAAACATTGTCGGGGCTGCGCACAAAGGCCATATGACCATCGCGCGGCGGGCGGTTGATGACAACGCCGTTCGCGGCCAAATGCGCGCAGGTGGCGTAAATATCATCGACGCCATAGGCCAAATGGCCAAAATGGCGGCTGTCTGATGGCAAAGCACTATCGCCATCCCAGTTATAGGTCAGCTCGATCGGGGATTCCGGTTGACCTTCGGGTGCCAGAAAGACCAACGTAAAACGCCCGCCTTCGTTGTCATACCTGCGCGTCTCGTGCAGGCCCAAAAGCTTGTAAAACGCCACGGATTTATCCAAATCCAAAACGCGCACCATTGTGTGTAAATATTGCAAGCCCATGATCGACCCTCCTGTTAGATGGCAACCATAGGCCGCAAGTGCAGCTAAGGAAAGTCCTTACAACAACCGCCGGTCGCGCGCGATCATTGCCGCTTGGGTGCGGTTCTTGGCCCCCAATTTGCGGCACAGGGTTTTGACGTGCAGTTTGATGGTAACTTCCTGCAAATCCAAATCATTGGCGATTTCTTTGTTGGATTTGCCTGCCGTGAGCCCGATCAGCACATCGCGTTCCCGCTTGGTTATTGCGGAATTTCCGTCCACCTCTTCGCGGTGCATAAAGCCAAAGGGAGCAAACACCTCGCCCGAGGCCATGAATTTCACGGCCGAAACAATCGACTTTGCCGCCAGCGTTTTGGGTACAAATCCCACTGCGCCCGCCTTGATCGCCTGTTCGGCGACGTTGCGGTCTGCTGTGCCTGACAAAATCGCCACAGGCTTGCCTGCATTGGCAGCAATCATCTTATTAAGCCCAATCAGCCCATCCATGCCTGGCATGGTGTAATCCAAAAGAACCAACTCAAACGCGCCCTCTGCGGCCACGATCGCCAAAGCGTCGGTCAGATTGGCAGCGGTGCGCACCCCAAGGTCTGGTTCGTTTTCCAGAAACGCTGCCAGAGTGTCGCGCACCAGATCATGATCGTCTGCTAGAAGAATCTTCATAACCACCCCTCACTGCCAACTATGCCCATTTAGATATAGTCTGACATGCCTTAAAAATTTCTAAGATCGCCTTCTGGCGACAAAGATAGACTTTTTTCTGCTTTTTGGCGCACCAGTTTGCTTCAAAAGCATATTTCCGTTATATAAACTCGCAATCATGGTGCGCAAAGGGCCCCTTCGAATAGAGTTAACGTCGTTTTTACATCTATTTATATACAAAAGTATACGTTAATAGGCCTTAGATTTCTAGCCTTTTGCGCAGGCGCATGGAAAACTAGCCAGAAGATTTACCAAGTTTCCAAGGAACCCGCAACATGACCTCTTTTCCATCCTTGCAACCAGCCCGTTTTGAAAATGCAACCTCTGGCATCAACTTGCGCGCGTTACTGCAACCGTCCTTGGCGCTGGCGCTTGTCATTGGCTTGCAAACCTTTGTGCAGCCTGCTTTGGCTGAGACGATCTTGACCATATCAGGCGGGCCAGATTCCGCCGGCAACCCTATTGATATCACCTATGATTTGGCAGCTTTGCAGGCCATGCCAAAAACCAGTTTTGTCACGGCAACGATGTGGACCGAAGGTGAGCAAAGCTTTGAAGGTGTCTCTTTGCATTCATTGCTTGATGTGCTGGATGTGACATCGGGCAAGGTTCTGGCCTCGGCGATCAACGACTACCGCATCGAAATACCTTTGGCTGACATCACCCCAGAGGCGCCCGTTATTGCCTATATGCGCAATGGTGAAGAAATGACAGTGCGCGACAAAGGCCCGCTTTGGATTGTCTATCCCTATGACAGCGATCCGCAATATCAATCCGAAGTTGTGTTCTCGCGCAGCATCTGGCAGTTGAACCGTATCGAAATCGCGCCCTAGTCTTTGGGGCGATGGCCCCAAACAAAGTACAAGAGTTGACCTTGGTAAGACAGACCTTTTCGTTGCGTTCTATCGGGCCGAAAGACCCAAGTCGCCGATTTGCGGTGGGTTTAGCATCTGTTGTGCTATTTCTGTTGCTGGCGGCCGCGATCACAACCTTGGCGCGGCAAGCGCTGGTGCAAATGCGCGATTTAAATACGGCAAACTCTGACAACTTACAGTGGACGCTTTCGCAGACCGAAGTAGAGTTTTTGCAGTTCTACAATGCGCTAATCTTGGTCGAAGCCAACCCAACCGCGGATCTTGCCCCGCTGCGCCGTTGGTATGACATTTTTTACAGCCGCATGAACGTGATCAGGGGTGGGCCTGTCTATGGCAAGTTGGCCCAAGAGCCCAACATGTTATCCGAATTTGAACGGATCAACGCGTATATCGACGCCGCTTTGCCCTATATCGACGGGCCAGACGACGTGTTGCGCGCCCAATTGCCAAAGATGCGCGAAGATGCAGTCGCGCTGCGTATCGATGTACGCAACGTCTCGCTAGAGGGTATCCGCGTGTTCTCGAAACTGGCAGATGGGCAGCGCCTTTCCGTCAGCGACACGATGGCGCGCATTGCGATGCTGACAGTGGGGCTGATTTTGTTACTGCTGCTGGCCGTGTTCTTTCTGGCGCGGGTTTATGGCGTGACCCGCCGCCAAGCCATTGAAAACAAAACAACCCGAGATAGATTGCAGGCAATGCTGAACACCTCGTTAGATGCGGTTTTGGTGGTAGACCGCGCAGGCAACTTTATTGAATTCAACGGGGCTGCCACAGAAATTTTTGGTTATTCTGAAGCCGAGGCGCTTGGCGCGGATATGACCAAGCTGATCTTTGCCGACCATCTAATTGCAGCCCA
>CAXNJD010000240.1:0-3734 GCA_964202545.1 Cypionkella sp. | reverse complement strand
CCACGGGCTGCAACCTATTCGGTGGATTGGCCAGATGACGGTGGACGCAATGGGCGCGCAGGCACCGATTTTGATATCGGCGGGCGCGCTGGGTAATCGGCGTGATATTATGGTCTCGCCGTTGCACCGCATGTTGGTGGCTGGTTGGAAGGTAGAACTGCTGTTTGGCGAGGAAGAAGTGATTGCGGCGGCCAAGATGCTGGTGGATGGCGGCGCAATTCGCCGCTGTCCGATGCCCGCAGTAACCTATTTCCACATTCTATTTGACGCGCATGAAATTGTCTTTGCCGAAGGGGCGGGGGCGGAAAGCTTTCATCCCGGCGAGGAAGGCTTCGATGCGCTTGGCGAGGCTGCGCGGGGCGAAATTGCCGCGTTGCTGCCGCAGGTGGCGGGCGGCAATTTTGCTGCCTATGGCCCATCTGCCCGCCGCAGTTTGCGCGCGCATGAGGCGCGGCTATTGCATATGGGGCGCAAAATGGAAGACACTGGCCAGATGCAAACTGCGCCGCGCAAAAAGGCTGTTGCGGCGCGCTAACAAGGGGCGGGCAATGGCGCAGCGTTTGGCGGGAAAAGTGGCGATTATTTCGGGTGGAGCCTCGGGTTGCGGTGCCGCCGCCGCGCGGCTGTTTGCGGCCGAAGGTGCAGCCGTGGGCATCATTGACCGCAACGCAGATTTGGGTGCGGCGCTGGCGGGCGAATTGGTGGGGCAGGGCTGTAAAGCAGCCTTTGCTGCCGCCGATGTATCGCGCAAGGCGCAAGTGGACGGCGCTGTTGCCGCCCTACAATCGGCCTTGGGCGATGCAAACGTGCTGTTCAATCACGCGGGCACGATTGTGATTAAGCCGTTCTTGGAGACCGAGGAAGAGGATTGGGATTTTCTGTTCGATGTGAACGTGAAATCCATGTATCTTGTTACCCGCGCTGTGCTGCCGCAAATGTTGCGGGCAGGGGGCGGGGCGATTGTGTGCACGTCGTCCATTTCGGCGGTTTATGCGACACCGAACGAAGTGCTGTATGATGCCACAAAAGGCGCTTGCCATATGTTCGCGCGCGCCATTGCGGTGGAATTTCGCGACAGGGGTATCCGCTGCAATGCCGTCTGCCCAGGGTTCATTGACACGCCTCACGGCCAGCGCGAGGTGCGCGAGTTGACAGCGATGGGGGTCGATGTATCGGACGCGGCGATTAAGGCGGCGCAGGGCCGTTTTGGCCAACCCGAAGACATTGCCCGCGCGGCGCTGTATTTGGCCAGCGATGAGGCGAGTTTCGTGAATGGCGCGCAGTTGTTTGTGGATGGGGGCTTTAGCGCGGTTTAGGCGCAGGCCCGCCTGCACTGGCACGTAGGGACTTTTGCAAGGTCACCAATCTGTCGCGCAAAATATCGGCCTGCATGGGGGTTAAATCGCTGGCCTTTAGCACGCAGGCGGGGATATCGGCGGCGCGCTGGGCCATAGCGCGGCCTGCATCTGTGAGTGTTACCAAAACCTGCCGCTCATCTGCTGTGCTGCGGGTGCGGGTGATCAAACCCGCTGTTTCTAACCGTTTTATCAGCGGGGTTAGGGTGTTGCTATCCAGATGCAACGCCTGACCAATTTGGCCAACGCTGATGCCGTCCTGCCCCCACAGTGCCGACATTACCAAATATTGCGGATAGGTTAGGCCCAGTGGTTCCAACAGCGGGCGATAGGCGGACTGCATCGCATGCATCGCCGTATACAGCGAAAAGCACAGCATATCGGCCGGGGTAAGGGGGGCATCTTTCGACATAATTTATTTTATATCGCACACGATCAAAGCGCAAGCGATTGACTTAGTCAGCAAGGGCCAATATATATCGCGCACGATTTAATCGCATTCGATTGGAGTGATCATGAGCGTAGATGTGAAGTACTGGACCGAAGCGCAGGCCACTGGCGGCGGGCGTAATGGCGTGGCGAAACTGGCCAATGGGATGTTGACAGTGACCATGACCAGCCCAACCGAGCTGGGCGGGTCGGGCAAGGGGCATAACCCCGAAGAGCTGTTCGCGCTGGGCTATGCGGCCTGCTACCTTGGCGCTATGCGGTTTGCCGCCAGCAGCGAAAAATTGGGTTCTGTGCCTGATGATGCCACTGTGACGGCACATATTGGTATTGGCGGGCGCACGGATGGCGGATTTGGCCTGAAGGTGAAATTGGTGGTCAGCCTGCCAGGGCTGGAACGCGACGTTGCCCAGAAGATCGCCGATCGCGGCCATTTCATTTGCCCCTATTCCAATGCAACCAAGGGCAATATCGACGTGGAGACGGTTCTGGCGTGATTTAGCCCTTGCCGAAAAGTGGCGTAGAGCCCCCGCACCGCGCCGATAGGCGGGGGCCAGCCCCCCGCACCACGCCGATAGGCGGGGGGCCAGCCCCCCGCACCCCCCGGGATATTTGGAAAGAAAAGAAGGGGGGCGCGGTTAAGGTTTCGCGGTTTTGCGTGGCGGCAAAAGGTATTGGCGCGGAATTAAGCGCGCACCAGTTTTTCGTAATCGGAAGCGATGGTTTGTGTCAGGCTGCCCACTTCGAAATTATAATCGCCGATTTGGCCCACGGGGGTGACTTCGGCGGCGGTGCCAGTGAGCCAGCATTGCTGAAAGCCCTCCAACTCGGCTGGCATGATGTGGCGTTCGTGCACAGTGATGCCTTTATCTCGCAGCATCCCGATTACTGTTTGGCGAGTGATGCCGTTTAGGAAGGCGTCTGGTAGCGGGGTGTGCACCTCGCCGTCCTTGACGAAAAAGATATTCGCGCCCGTCGCTTCGGCGACATAGCCGCGATAGTCAAACATCATCGCGTCCGAGCAGCCCTTCGCCTCGGCTGTGTGTTTGGACATGGTGCAGATCATATAAAGGCCTGCCGCCTTGGCGGCATGGGGGATGGTTTCGGGGCTGGGGCGTTTCCATTTTGCGATGTCCAGCTTGGCACCTTTTAGTTTGGCATCGCCATAGTAATTACCCCAAGACCAGACGGCCACCGCCATGCGGATTGGGTTTTTCTTGGAGGCCACGCCCATATCTTCGCCTGCGCCGCGCCATGCGATTGCGCGCACGTAACCATCGGTTAGGTTGTTGGCCTTTAACGTCGCAGCTTTGGCCGCTTCGATGTCTTCGACCGAAAAGGGCAGATCCATGTCCAGCAGTTCGCCCGATTTGCGCAGGCGATGCGAGTGTTCCACCGATTTGAAAATTTTACCATTGTAGCAGCGCTCGCCCTCAAACACCGAGGATGCATAATGCAGCGCATGAGTTAAAATATGCACATTGGCGCTGCGCCATTCCACCAGTTTGCCATCCATCCAGATGAAACCGTCCCGATCGTCATAGCCTGCCATCGCGCCCTCCTAATTTGCGAATGTTGCGCATGATAGGCCCGTTTCGGACATAATCTTGCGCTAAATCGGCGATTCGGTAACAGTTTCCCCTTGGAATGTCAACAAGGCTGACATAAATTGCCCCTAAGGTAAGTTGAAAAGGGGGCGGGGATGGTTGATACAAAATCGGGCGATGACAGTTTGCTGTTTCTGACCGATGAGAACCTGCGCCGCGGGATTGAGGCGATGTTCTTCGCCTATCGCGGCTTTACCTCCGACCCCGACCGCATTTTGCAGGGGCTGGATTATGGCCGCGCGCATCATCGCGCGGTGCATTTCATCCACCGCGCACCGGGCACAACAGTGGGTAATTTGCTAGATATTCTGGGGGTCACAAAGCA
>CAXNJD010000239.1:0-3737 GCA_964202545.1 Cypionkella sp. | reverse complement strand
GACAGCCTTTCGCGGGATCGCGCGATGGAGATTGGTGCTCAGGGCCGTGATGATCTGGCCCTGCTGATTTCCGAGCAGGCCGCAGCCGTCGATCTGGACGGCAGAGCGCCAGATAAGCTGTGGCTCACCTTGATCGAGGCTGAAGGCAGCCTTATTCCCGAAGGGCTGCATGTTCTGGGCCGCGCGATGAGCGATGTTCAGCGCGCCGCCTACCTTGACCTGCTGCCCACGATGGACAAGGCCGAGCGCGCCCGTATTGACGCGCTTCTGGCGAAAGATACCGAAATTCCTGCCATTTTGCGCGCACTGTCGGGCCGCTTTATCCAGCCCGTTGCAGGCGGCGATTTAATCCGCAGCCCGCAGATATTGCCCACAGGCCGCAATATTCATGCGTTCGATCCGTTCCGTATGCCCACCGAATTTGCACTGCGCGATGGCGCGGCGCAGGCGCAGGTGTTGCTAGATACCCACGCGCGCCTGCCCCGTTCGGTGGCGCTGGTTTTGTGGGGGTCGGACAATATCAAAACCGATGGCGGGCCGATTGCGCAGGCCTTGGCGCTGATGGGCGCGCGCCCGCGCTTTGATGCCTATGGCCGCCTATGCGGTGCCGATCTGATCCCGCTGGCGCAACTGGGCCGCCCGCGCATTGATGTGCTGATGACCCTGTCGGGCATTTTCCGCGACCTATTGCCCTTGCAAACCAAAATGCTGGCCGAAGCTGCGTGGAAATGCGCCACGGCCGAAGATGAGCCATTATCGCAAAACTTCATCCGCGCGCATGCACTGGCCTATATGGACGCGCAGGGCGTAGATATGGAAACCGCCAGCCTGCGCGTGTTTTCCAATGCTGAAGGCGCCTATGGATCGAACGTCAACCAGTTGGTCGACAGTTCAGCCTTTGGGGGCGAGGATGAGCTTGCCGATGCTTATGAGTCGCGCAAATCTTTCGCCTATGGCCGTTCGGGCGAGCCAGTGCGGCAAGCGGCGATGCTGCAAGCGGCGCTGAAAGATGTAGATCTGGCCTATCAAAACCTTGAATCGGTAGAACTGGGCGTTACTTCGGTTGATCATTACTTCGACACGCTGGGCGGAATTGCCCGCGCGGTCAAGCGCCAGCGCGGGGTGGATACTCCCGTCTATATCTCGGATCAAACGCGCGGCGCGGGCAAGGTGCGCAAGCTGTCAGAACAGATCGCACTGGAAAGCCGTTCACGCACGTTGAACCCCAAATTTTATGAGGCGTTGCTATCTCACGGTGCCGAGGGCGTGCGGCAGATTGAAAGCCATGTCACCAACACAATGGGCTGGTCGGCGACAACGCAGGCGGTAGAGCCTTGGGTGTATCAGCGGATATCGGAAACCTTTGTGCTGGATGATGCGATGCGCGCGCGCCTGTCCAGCCTGAACCCCGCTGCATCTGCCCGCATGGCGAACCGCTTGATCGAAGCGTCTGAACGAGCCTATTGGGCACCCGATGCGGCCACACTCGCCGCGCTGCAATCGGCGGCGGACGAGTTGGAAGATCGTTTGGAAGGGGTGGCTGCCGAATGACATATGCTTGCAATCCCTGCCTTAGCTGCACCGCCGATGCCTTCGGCGAGGATATTTTTCCCAATATGAAAGGGGCCAGATCATGAGCCTTGATAACGTTCCAAATCTGCGCGGCCTTGATGGTGAGGGTTCGGTTCAGGTGCACCAAGACGACGCCGCCCGTATCGAAGGGGCCAAGGTGTTTTCCATCTATGGCAAAGGCGGGATTGGCAAATCGACCACCTCGTCGAACCTATCTGCCGCGTTTTCGATGATGGGCAAGCGGGTGTTGCAGATTGGCTGCGATCCGAAACATGACAGCACCTTTACCCTAACGGGGCGCCTGCAACCCACGGTGATCGACATTCTGAAAGATGTGGATTTTCACGCCGAAGAACTGCGGGCCGAAGATTATGTGGCGATCGGCTTTAACGGGGTGCGCTGTGTCGAGGCGGGCGGCCCGCCTGCGGGCACGGGCTGCGGCGGCTATGTGGTGGGCCAAACGGTTAAGCTGCTGAAACAGCATCACCTGCTCGAAGACACCGATGTGGTGATTTTCGATGTGTTGGGCGATGTGGTGTGCGGCGGGTTTGCGGCCCCTTTGCAGCACGCTGACCGCGCGGTGATTGTAACGGCAAACGATTTTGACAGCATCTATGCGATGAACCGCATTATCGCCGCCGTTCAGGCCAAATCGGGCAACTATAAGGTGCGACTGGCGGGATGCGTGGCCAATCGGTCGCGCGAGACGGACGAGGTAGACCGCTATTGCGCAAAGGTTGGCTTTAACCGCCTTGCCCATATGCCAGACATCGACGCTATCCGCCGTTCGCGCCTCAAGAAAAAGACACTGTTTGAAATGGATGACAGCGAAGACATCGTGATGGCCCGCGCCGAATATATGCGTCTGGCCGATACGCTGTGGCGTTCTGTGCAAGGCGAGGGTAGCAGCCCTACCCCGCTGCCCGACCGCGAGATATTCGAGTTGTTGGGGTTCGATTGATGCCAAACGATTATGCCCAAACGCGCGACCGGGTTGAAAATTATTTCGACCAAACCGCCACGAAAACGTGGGAGCGGTTGACTTCGGACGCGCCTGTTTCCCGCGTGCGGCAAACGGTGCGGGCGGGGCGCGATAAGATGCGCGCGCTGATGCTGGCACAATTGCCGCGTGATTTGCACGGGGCACGGCTGCTGGACGGCGGCTGCGGCGCGGGGCAGATGACGGCGGAACTTGCCGCCCGCGGGGCCGAAGTGGTGGCAGTGGATATATCGCCTGCCTTGCTGCAAATCGCAGCGCGCCGCTTGCCTGCGGATCTGTCCTTTCGCGTGCGCTTTGTCGCGGGCGATATGACGGATCCAAGCCTTGGCCCCTATGACTTTGCCTTGGCGATGGACAGCCTGATTTATTATTCAGCCGCCGACATTTCGGTGGTTTTGGGCAAGCTTGGCAGGCCTGCGCAAAAGGTGGTGTTTACTGTGGCCCCTGCTTCGCCGCTGCTGTCGCTGGCTTGGAACGCGGGCAAGTTGTTTCCCCGCGCTGACCGCGCCCCCACAATGCAGCCACATAAATTTTCGCGCCTTCAGGCGGCTTGCGGAGGACGGTTGTCGCGCGTGGGGCGCATTTCGGCAGGCTTTTATACCAGCGATTGTCTGGAGTATCGGGCATGATCATGCGCCGCGCTCATATCGCAGCACTTGGGGCCAAGTGGTTGCCCTTTGCAGATGCAGGATCGACGGGGCTGCCTTTGGCGCAACTGCTGCGTTTGGGGCTGTTTCAAGTGTCGGTCGGTATGGCTTCGGTTTTGCTGCTGGGCACGCTGAACCGCGTGATGATTGTGGAACTGTCAGTGCCCGCAACTGTGGTCGCGTTGATGATTGCCTTGCCCGTTCTTTCGGCCCCGTTCCGCGCGCTTTTGGGGTTCAAATCTGACAGCTATCGCAGCGCACTCGGGTGGAAGCGTATTCCCTATCTTTGGTTTGGCAGTCTGTGGCAAATGGGCGGGCTGGCGGTGATGCCGTTTGCGCTGATCGTGCTTGGCGGACATCAGGCACTGGGGCCCACATGGGCGGGCGAAGTTTTGGCGGCGCTGGCCTTTATCATGGCGGGTATTGGATTGCACATGGTGCAAACGGCGGGCCTTGCGCTGGCCGCTGACCGCGCGGACGAGGCACAGCGCCCCCGTGTGGTGGCCCTGCTGTATGTG